>JBAZHY010000007.1:0-10689 GCA_041652175.1 Pedobacter sp. | reverse complement strand
TTGATGCCCAGAAATTTAGATCATAGGGTTGAAGTGGGATTTCCGATTCTGGATACGGAGGTGAAGGAGGAGATTCTGCGTATTCTTGAAATTCAGTTAAGTGATAATACCAAGGCAAGGGAGATCAATGCCCAAAATAATAACAGGTATATTAAAACGAAATCGAAAGTTAAGAACAGGGCACAAAAGGATATATATAATTACTTGAAATATAAAATATAATAAATTGAGATACGCTGCTATAGATATTGGGTCAAATGCTGTCAGACTGCTAATTGCTGATATTAAACAGAATGACAAGACAGTTTCTTTCAAAAAGACTACTTTGATCCGTGTGCCGTTACGCCTGGGAGACGATGCATTTCTGGATAAAAAAATTTCATTGAAAAAGATTGATGAGTTGATTAAAACAATGGTTGCTTTCAGGAATCTTATTGATGTTTATAAGGTAAGTGATTATATGGCCTGCGCAACCTCAGCAATGCGGGAAGCGAAGAATGGGGATATTATTGTTCAGAAAATAAAATCGGAAGCAAATATTAATCTGGAAATTGTAGGAGGTCAAAGAGAGGCTAAGATTATTTACGCAAGTCATATTGAGCAGAGTCTGGATAAGAAAAAAAATTATTTATATATAGATGTTGGAGGAGGAAGTACTGAACTTTCCGTTTTTAGTAATGGTGAAATGATAGCATCCCGTTCATTCAATTTAGGAGGGATCAGGATTCTTGATAATCAGGATAAGGACGAAACATGGGCAGAGATGAAAGACTGGGTTAAACAGAAAACCCAGCCTTATAAAAATCTTTCTGGAATTGGTACAGGTGGAAACATCAATAAGCTGTTTCGTATGGCAAACCTAAAAGATGAGAGTCCTGTTACATTCACTAAGTTAAGATCTCTTTATTTGTATCTTAATTCCTTTTCGTTAAAAGACAGGATTAATGTACTCGGACTAAATCAGGACAGGGCTGATGTTATTATTCCTGCTTCAGAAATATATCTCAGCGTAATGAAATGGGGTGGTGTAAAGCAGATCTATGTGCCCAGAGTTGGACTGGTTGATGGAATTATTCAGCTTTTAATTGATAAAAATTTCGCTGAATAGTTATGAGTCAATAATCTTTTTAGAGCCTATCCATAGGAAATAGGTAATAATCGGTGCCATAACAACATCCATTGTATAATGAACATGCTGAATGAGTACTGCAGTTCCGATTAGGATGGTTGCAAGTAAAGCAAGAATCTTATCAGCTCTTTTTTTCAGGCATAAAAACATGAGGAACATGGCTGCAGTATGACCGGAAAAGAAGAGATCCTTTGTTATAAATTTAGGACCATAAAACTGATTGGCAATCGGATCGTGAATGGGAATCAGGTCAGCCGGCGGATTCAATGGAAAAAGTCCTATAGATACAAAACGGGAAAGATTTATGAGAATAAAGCCCCAGAGAAAATTTAAAAATATATGAGGATCCTGCTTAAATCTGCTGAATGTCAGCAGTGTCATTGACCAGATGATAACAAAAATGAAGATCGAAAGATCATATGACGGCAGGTAGGCAAGTAAATAGTCATTAAAACTGATTCCATTTCTTTGCTCAATGGCCTGATAAAAGAATGGGAGTGATATTAGGATAAAAGAAATCAGGATCAATCCGGTTATAAATTTCTTTCTGTAAGCAGAATCTTGCCAGTTACTTCTCCACACACTGACTGCTACTCTTTGTTCAGACATCTATCTCTTTTTTTAAGCGCACAAAAGTACATCTTTAATCTGTTTTTAAAAGACTAAAAATGTTTTCATTTAATGAATGTTTTCAGGTTTATTAAACTGCCGGATTTATCTTTTATTATGTCGGGAACTTAGTTTTTTCTTACATGATCCAGCCGGATGGATTAACCGGTGTTCCGCCTTTCCAAATCTGAAATTGCATTTCTGTCAATCCGTCTGTTGGATCTGTTGCTACAGTACCGATACTTTGCCTTGTTTGTATTTCTTGTCCCGCTGAAACAGTTACATTTTTTAACTTGGAATAAATAGAAAAGTATTCGCCATGCCTGATAATTACAGTATATGAATTGACCAGAAAGACAACCTTACTTACCTTGCCGCTATATACCGCCGAAACCCTGGCCCCAGGATTTGTTTTAATATTGATACCAGGGTTGAAAATAGTCACATTATTATACTTTTGCTGTCCAAAACCAAGAGTTATTATACCCTGAGTCGGCTTTTGCATTCTGCCACGGCTTCCCATAAACGAAGAGGAAAGCTTTGCATCCTCAGGACTTGAGGCCAGAACTGAAGAGCCTTTCGCAGCAGTTTTTGTTTCTGCAATTTTTCCTGAAGTATTTTTAGTTCCGGCTGTTTTAGCCTTGAGGGCTGCTACCTTTGCTGCAGCAATACGGGCCCGCTCAGCAGCTTTTATTTGTTCTTCTCTGATTTCCTTACGAATTGCTGCCTGAATTGCATTATTCAAAGCGACGGCTTCTTTTTGCTTTTTAGATAATTGCTGCTGAAGTACCTTTTGCTGCTTCGTTAGATTTGTCAGTATTTTGGATTGCTGAACTTTATCTTTTCCAAGTGTCTTTTTTTCTGAAATCTGATCAAGAAGCAGGGAGCTTTTTTCTTTTTTATTTTGGTCCAGCTTATTAATTTCATTTTTCAGACTAATCTGATTATTCTGTATATCATGTGCCTGTTTTTTTCGTATATGTCCAACCTGTTGTATATACCGAAGTCGCATATATGCCTGATTGAAATCATGAGAAGCAAAAATAAACATCAGCTTGTTATAAGCTCCCTGATTTTTATGTGCGAAAACGATCATTTTCGCATACTGATTTTTTAGTCTTTCCAGATTATTTTGTAAGCTTCTTACCTCAGTAGTATTGCTTATAATCTTAGAATCCAGCATCCTGATTTCCGTGTTTATTGTACGTATTTTTTCTTCACGCAGCCTGATCTGTGCATTTAAAAGGTTGATCTGGTTCAGGGAAAGTTTCTTGCTACGATCAATTTTGCTTCTGCTTTTCTTCAATTGTTCAATTTCCCTGTTGATTACCTCTTTTCTTTTTTTCAGAGTAGCACTGCTCTGGGCAATTGCCGTTTCGAAGGAAATGAGTATAAAGAAAAAGGTCAGGATTTTGAGAAAACGCATACAGATATAATTGCGCCGCAAAACTATTAACAATATCAGAAATCCGGTCTATATTTCTAATAATAATGTGAGTTAATCTTTGGGACTTTTATTCAGGGATATGGTCTTAATTCTTCTTACTTTTGCCTCGCAGTTTAACTTTATGCCCTCTCAAACCCAAAGACATCCGATATATAACATGCAATTTGCTCTCCTTTGTTTGAGTTCATTCTTGTTTTCGGCTAGTTTTAATATGTTGATTCCTGAATTACCGGCCTATTTGAGTAGTTTGGGTGGAGCAGAATTTAAGGGATACATCATTGGATTGTTTACGATTACTGCCGGAATTGCAAGACCTTTTAGTGGAAAACTGACTGATAAAGTAGGACGGGTTCCGGTGATGGCCGTCGGATCATTGGTTTGCGTCATTTGTGGGCTTTTATATCCACTTTTAACCACAGTTGCCGGATTTTTATGGCTCCGTTTGTTTCATGGCTTTTCAACCGGCTTTAAACCTACAGCTACCGCTGCATATGTGGCTGATATCGTTCCTGCAAACCGTTGGGGTGAGGCAATGGGAATTCATGGGCTCTGTTTTAGTACCGGTCTGGCAATTGGTCCTGCAATTGGTAGTGAATTATCACAAAGAGCTTCTATGGATGCTTTGTTCTATTGTTCTTCACTCTTCGCTTTGCTATCCATAGTCATCTTGATGAATATGAAAGAAACACTAACCGAAAAGCAAAAATTTAATTTTTCTATGCTAAAAATGGATAGAAAGGAAATTTTTGAAATGAGGGTAATTCCCGGTGCAATTGTATGTTTTATGTCTTATCTGAGTTACGGGGCTATCCTGACATTAATTTCTGACTGGGGCAGCCATCTAGGAGTTGCAAATAAGGGTTTATTTTATATGGTATTTACCGTTTCTTCCCTTTTGATTCGTTTTATGTCGGGTAAAATGTCTGATCGTATCGGACGGGTAAGTATTATTAAGTTTTCTCTATTTCTGTTAGTTGTTTCCATGTTATTGATCGGAATCGCCGAATCAGCACTTTTTCTAATGTTTGCTTCGGCAATTTATGGGGTTGCAACTGGTATGCTTTCACCCGCACTTACTGCATGGATTATAGATCTGAGTCATCCCGACCACAGAGGAAAAGCAGTAGCAACCATGTATATTGCTTTAGAAGCTGGTATTGGACTTGGTGCATTTGTGGCTGGTGCATTATTTATTAACGATATCAACATGATACCATTTACTTTTTATCTTGTTGCCGGTCTGACTTTTCTCGCTTTTCTGTATTTGATCTTAATCTATAAACCTAAATCAAAAATTAATATCAATGAACCCTGAGTTACTGAAAGAATTGGTAAGTCTGCCGATGCCGTATGGGAAGTACAAAGGCAGAATGATATGCGATTTGCCGGAAGCTTATCTTGTATGGTATCATTCCAAGGGTCTTCCGGGAGGTAAGTTGGGTATGTTACTTTCCACTATGTATGAAATTAAGCTTAATGGACTTGAATATTTATTAAAGCCTTTAAGAAATAGTTAATTGACATTAATAAATATTGTACTAATATTTTTAGTATTATTAATTTCTCTTAGATTTGAATCCGAATCAGTTCAGGGAAAATGTATGCAATAGTAGATATTGAAACCACAGGAGGTTATGCCGGTGCAAATGGTATAACCGAAATCGCTATTGTTATTCATGATGGAAAGGAGGTTATAAATACCTTCAGTTCATTAGTTAATCCCGGAAAGTTTATTCCTGTTTATATCCAGGCTTTAACTGGCATAAGTAATGAGATGGTAAGTTATGCTCCAACATTTTCAGAACTGGCACCCCGGATTTATGATCTGTTAAAAGATAAGATCTTTGTGGCCCATAATGTAAATTTTGATTATTCTTTTATTCATTATCACCTTTTATCAGCCGGATTTCAACTTCAAAGTAAAAAACTCTGTACAGTAAGATTAAGTCGTAAAATTATTCCCGGCTTAAAATCTTATAGTCTGGGCAAACTTTGCTCTCAGATGGATATTGAGATCATTGAGCGTCATAGGGCCATGGGAGATGCTGATGCCACTGCAAAACTTTTTTCCCTGCTTGTAGAAAAAGATATTGATGGACACATAGAAAGAACCTTAAATATAAGGTCAAAAGAACAATCATTGCCACCACATTTGCCCAAAGAGGATATGGATAAGTTGCCTGCTGTTCCAGGGATTTACTATTTTCATAATAAAAAATCAAAAGTGGTTTATGTCGGAAAGGCTAAAGATATAAGAAAGAGGGTTAGAAGTCATTTTACCAATAATAAACCCGGAAAACAGAAGCAGGAATTTTTAAGAGAGATACATCATATTACTTATCAGGAATGTGGCACCGAGTTAATGTCATTCATTCTGGAAGCGGTAGAAATTAAACGCTTATGGCCTGCTTTTAATCGCTCTCTGAAACGATTTGAACATGCTTACGGTTTATATACATATGAGGATCAAAACACGTACATCAGGCTTGTTATTGATAAAAAGTCGAAGTTTTCACGACCGTATTATACCTTTACCAGTATCCTGGAAGGGCATAATCTCTTAAGAAACTTAATTACAGAATTTAATCTCTGTCCAAAATTATGTTTTATTCAAAGGAATAATGATCCTTGTATTTCTCCCGATAGCCGACCATGCAGGGGAGCATGTGAACAGTCTGAAAGTTCTGCCGACTATAATTCCAGGGTAAGAGATGCCCTTGAACATCTTCATACAAGTCTGCCTGCATTTTTATTGGTGGATAATGGACGTCATTATGAAGAGAAGAGCTGCATTCTGATGGAACAGGGTCATTTTTATGGAATGGGATATATTCCAAACGATGTTCCTGAACGCATGACAGACGAGCTTAAAACATATTTAACTCCATATCCTGCTAATGATTATATCAGAAATTTAATTCTGAATTATGCTATTCGATTTCCGGAAAAGCTTAGACTTCAATAATAAAATAATAAGTACACTTGGTAAGAATGTGTAGACAAAACTGGTCATACCGATAGTTTCAATTAGCTGATGAGCAGCCAGGATAAACGGAATAATTATTGTAGAGTTGGCTATGAATACTTTTTAATTTAGAGTATCTTTAATATAGTTCAATGTTCACAAAAAAATAAAACCATGAAAAAACAGATTTATCTTTTCGCAACATTTTTATTTTTAACTCTGACTGCCCCTGCAGTTATGGCCAATGAAAATAAGTCTAAACCTGAAATGACTGCAAGTCAGATTGCTCGTGTTGAAGAAATTCAAAAAAGAGTGGAGGAGATCAGGGATTTAGATAGATCAGAACTTAGCCGCGAAGAACGTAAACAATTACGTAATGAATTACTGGAATTGAAGAAAGAAGCTAAAGCTATGAGCGGAGGTGTTTATTTATCTGTGGGTGCAATCATTATCATTCTTCTTGTGTTGATTTTGATTGTATAATTTTAATTAAGAAGCCGCTTTTTTATAAGCGGCTTCTTAATTATTTGTACTTACATAAATAAGAACATGGCTTATTTGTACGTACTTTGAAAGATTGATTAGCATCAATTTCAAAATATTGACCTTTACTAAAACTGGCCCATTCGGTGGAACCGGGAAGTAAAGTAATTAATTCTCCTTCAATTATATACATGGTTTCGTGCATGGACGTACCAAACTCATATTCTCCTTCTTCAATTACACCAATAGTTGATTTACCTTCTGTTGAGTCATAAGCCAGTGATTTAACTGCTCCTCCAAAATATTCATTAATTGCTATCATATACTTGTTTTATATAATACAAAAATATGAAAATATTTCAGGCGACTTATTTAAGAGTGTAAGTATCCTTCGGTGACTCAGATAGTAAGGTCCGGTAAAATGAATAAACAGTTATAACAACAATTATAGCTTTCCAGGCCAGAAATTCCTGAGATTTTGGTTATTTTTAGCAGTTGGGGGCAATAATAGTTTGACAA
Organism: Pedobacter sp.; assembly: GCA_041652175.1. Lineage (GTDB taxonomy): Bacteria > Bacteroidota > Bacteroidia > Sphingobacteriales > Sphingobacteriaceae > Daejeonella. The sequence goes on along the minus strand of JBAZHY010000007.1, from coordinate 3,537 downwards.
AATGAAAATACTCTATGCTATTCAAGGTACAGGAAACGGTCATCTAAGTCGTGCAATGGATGTCATCCCATGCCTTCAGCAACATGGAACAGTAGATATTCTCGTAAGTGGAACACAAGGGGATTTGAGCATCCCTTTTCCAATAAAGTATAAGCTTCGTGGATTAAGTTTTATTTTCGGAAGGTCAGGTGGGGTTGATCTTTGGAAGACATGTGTCAAATCCAATATCCGTAAATTGGTTAAAGAGGTTAATGCTCTGCCGGTTGAAAAATATGATCTGATTATCAATGATTTTGAACCTGTTTCTGCCTGGGCATGTTCTATGAAAGATATTCCCTGTATTGGCCTGAGTCATCAGGCTGCTGTACTTGCAGAAGAAGCACCCATCCCTGATCACAGGGACCTGATCGGGAAGTTGATTCTTAAAAACTATGCTCCAAATACCTGCCAGTATGGTTTTCATTTCAAGAGCTATGAGAAGAATATATTTACACCGGTAATCCGCCGGCAGGTTAGAGAACATTATCTGGAAAACAAAGGACATTATACAGTTTATCTTCCTTCATATGACGATAAGCGATTAGTCGCCAAGCTGAGTCAGTTTACAGATGTGGTTTGGGATGTATTTTCAAAACATAACCGAAAACCTTTTAAATTCAAGAATGTATTTGTACAACCTATTCACAATGAAAAGTTTATAGAAAGTATGGCTCATTCAGAGGGAGTGTTTTGCGGTGCAGGTTTTGAAACTCCGGCTGAGGCTTTGTTCATGAAAAAGAAACTTCTGGTTATCCCTATGAAAAATCAATATGAACAGCAATTAAATGCTGCGGCATTAAAGGAAATGGGTGTTCCTGTGATCAAAAATCTTAAAGACAAGTATGATATGGTCATTCACCATTGGCTTGAATGTAAGGATATTATTGAAGTCAATTATCCGGATATTACTCAGCAGGTTATAGATCAGATTGTAAATAAACATTACAGTCTGCCTTTAATTAAGCATTTGAGAAATTCGGGTTAAAGTTGATGAGCAGAATTAATAAGTGGAAAACGAAATAAAACCGATGCTAATCAACCAAACAGGTTGCTGCTCAGGTATCTGTCGCCACGATCGCATGCGATAAAGACGATAAGTCCTTTTTCCAGTTCACTGGCCAGTCTGATTGCTGCAGATGCTGCACCGCCACTACTCATTCCTGCAAATATACCTTCAGTTTTAGCAAGTTTTCGACTCATTTCAATTGCTTCAGCTTCTGAAATATCCATAATTCGATCAACACGGCTTGGTTCAAAGATTTTCGGAAGATATGCTTCAGGCCATCTTCTAATTCCGGGAATAGAAGACTCTTCAGTTGGTTGGCAACCAATAATCTGTATTTCGGGATTTTGTTCTTTTAAATAACGCGAGCATCCCATAATAGTACCGGTGGTTCCCATAGAACTTACAAAATGTGTAATCTTATGTTCTGAGTCTCTCCATATTTCAGGGCCTGTCGTTTTATAATGTGCCAGACTATTATCTGGATTAGCAAATTGGTTTAATAAATAACTTTCGCCTTTAGCAGCTTTTGCTTCAGCATAATCCCGGCAAAGTTCAATTCCCTCGAGCAGAGTTACCTTTGCACCGAAAGCTTCCATGGTAAGAGTACGCTCCCTGGTTGAATTAGAGGGCATTACGAGCTCAATTTCAAAACCAAACATACTGGCAATCATTGCTAAAGCGATACCGGTATTTCCGCTTGTAGCTTCAATCAGTGGAGTGCCTTTTTTTAAATCACCGCGTTCAATGGCACTTCTTATCATGTTGAGTGCTGCTCTGTCTTTTACACTTCCACCCGGATTATTTCCTTCGAGTTTTGCAAAAATCTTTACAGCCGAATTGGGATTCAATCTCTGCAATTCCACCATTGGAGTATTCCCAACCTGATCAATTATGCCTGCCATTTTACTTATTCTTTATTTTTTTTATCGCTTGAGATCATTACTTCAGCGGTATTATACACCGAAGACCCGGGAGGTATACTTTTAGTAATCCAGACATTCCCGCCAATGATACTATTGCTTCCTATAACTGTTTCGCCCCCCAGGATTGTAGCCCCTGAATAAACCACTACCCGATCTTCAATAGTTGGATGACGTTTAGTATTGGCCATACTTTTATGCACACTTAATGCTCCAAGGGTAACACCCTGATACATTTTTACGTGTTTGCCTATTTTGCATGTTTCACCGATTACAATACCCGTTCCATGGTCAATATGGAAGTATTCTCCAATTTCTGCCGCGGGATGGATATCAATACCTGTTTTTGAATGTGCATATTCAGTAAATATACGTGGGAGTAAAGGGACACCTAATTTATAAAGAGCATGGGCAAGTCTGTAAAAAGTGATTGCATAGAAACCGGGATAGGTTCTGATGACTTCGAATTCGCTTTTTGCGGCCGGATCACCTTCAAAGATTGCCTTTATATCTGTATTCAAGATGCGATAAAGTTCAGGTATCTGTCTGAAAAATTCTTTGGTGAGTTTTGAATTATCACAGTTTACACAGGCCCTGGTTGCTTCCATCATGCTGCATAGCTCGGCTTCCAGTTTATCGAACTCCTGTTTCAATTTATCAAGAGAACTTATACTACGTTTGGATTGCTCCGGAAACAGAAGGCGAATAAGCTCTAATGCCCAACGCGAGATCTCTTTGTTTGAAGGAACGGCGTCTGCATCCTGCTGCTTCTTGAAAATATGTCTGAAAAAATCTTCGTTCATCTAATTTATTCCAACAGGAATCAGTTTTTTACGTATTGCAAGTTTAATGAAAAGAATGTTGTTGCTTTGTAAAAACTTAATTAAATAGCATCCGAAACCGGTTGGGTTTTTATAAAGTCAGCGTGTAAGCTGATGCAATTCAAAAATTTCTGACGGGTAATTTATTCCTTCTTCTGAAAGTACACTAAGTATTTTCCGAAAGGGCTCAGCATTATCCGCAATATTTGACATATAAACTATAGAGATTTTTTGTCCGGGAATATTAACCGAAAATGTGCTGAATCCACAAGTACTTCCTGAATGAAACAGGGCAGGTTCATCCTTTGCAAAATAGAACCATCCCGGCCCATAATAGCTTTGCGTAACCTCCTTTATCGAAAAATTTAGTTTTGACAATACTTGAGGCAAATCGATCAGGGTATTATTCCATAGGGCATGAGTCCATTTTTTATAATCCTTTAAGGAAGTATAAACTCCGCCATCTCCCTTAACTGCACTTGTTGAACTCTGGTCATTTGCATATAGTAACTTGTTTTTATCCCTGGCAAAACCCATTGCACGGTTAGGTATATAAGTATCTTTTTCATATACCATTGAATGATTCATTTTTAAAGGCTTAAAAATTCTTTCATGAATAAATTGAGGAAAGCTTTGCCCTGATATCCTTTCAATGATCAATGCCATCAATGCATAAGCGGAATTGCTATATCTGAAACTGCTGCCCGGTGTAAAATATGTTTTGTCTTCTTTTTTTAAAAGATTCAACACA
>JBAZHY010000006.1:0-18315 GCA_041652175.1 Pedobacter sp. | reverse complement strand
ATTAAAACTGAAGCTGTCTCCAAAAACAGTTCGTAATCATTTAGGTAGGGCTATTTTAAAATTGAAGACTACTTTTCTGATGGTACAATTAGCCATGATTTTATTAGGGAGGAACTAATACTTAACGAACGTGAGTTCGATATTAGGTTATTAAAAAGATTAATATTTAACCACATAGATTGAAAATCACATAGATTGAAGCTTCGCTTCAATTCTATCTGTGTCTAAAATATAGGTTACAAGCAATAAAATGCTATGTTGCTATGTGGTTTTTAAAATGTTATGTCGAGTTCACGTTAACTAAACTTCCACTACATCACTTAATTTATTTTTCAAATTTATTTTCCTGATCACTGGGCAAATGTGTGATTTGTCTACACATGTATTAAACGGCTACATGGATCAGCTTAATAAAGAATATTTTCTTCATATTATTGAGAAATATCAATCAGGTACAGCTACCAAAGAGGAAATTGATTTTTTGGATGCATATTATGAAGCATTTGGCATTCGTGAAAACTATACTGATTCATTGGAAGAGTCAAGGTTCCAGCTTCTTAAAGATGATTTGAGAAACTCTGTGTCGGTAAAAATCCAAAATATTCATAGATCTAAATCAGGTTTGTTAAGACGGAGTACGTTCAGGTGGGCAGTTTCTGTTGCGGCAGTTATAGCAGTTGTTGGTTATTGGACTTTTGATTTATCTCAGAATTTGGATATCATAAAGAATACCAATGTTTTACAAACTGTTAACAATGATATTGTACCGGGGGGGAATAAGGCTTTTCTAACTCTTGCCAACGGGAAAAGAATTAGTTTGACCGATGCAAGCAATGGCACCCTTGCAGAACTAGCAGGTATAAAAATTGAAAAAACAACAGACGGTCAATTGGTTTATACTGTACTATCAGATCAACAGGAAACTTTACATTCAGAATATCTGTATAATATCATAGAAACCCCGAAAGGAGGCCGATATCAGATAAGGTTACCAGATGGCACGAATGTATGGCTTAATGCTGCTTCAAAATTAACATATCCTTCAAGCTTCGCAGGCCTTCAGACACGCAATGTGGAGCTAAGTGGTGAAGCTTATTTTGAGGTAGCGGAAGATAAAGAACATCCATTTATTGTAAAAACGGTTAAGCAGCAAGTAGTGGTATTGGGTACTCATTTCAATATCAGTTCTTATGAGGATGAGCCTTCTGTTAAAACTACTTTATTAGAAGGGAGCATAATAATAAAAGGAACAAATGGTGGTGATAAAATTTTAAGACCAGGTCAAAAGTCAACTTTAACTAAGAATAACTTAAAGGTTGAAAATATTAATAATGAGCAGCTCACAGTTGCCTGGAAGGAAGATCAGTTTGTTTTTGATAGTGACGATATCCAATATATAATGAGAATGATCGGCCGTTGGTATGATGTAGAGGTAGAATATCAGGGTGAAATCCCTGAAAATAAATTTGGGGGCTCTATTTCAAGATTTGAAAATGTTTCTGAGGTTTTAAAATCATTGGAATCTACAGGAAGAGTCAAGTTTAAAATCAATGGCAGACGTATTATTGTTACGAAATGATTATTTGAAACTAATTAACCTATTTGTTAACCTAAATTAAGCTTATGAGAGAACAATATCAGAAAACCTAAGCCAAAAAACCAGAAATGCGATTAACATTTCTGGTCTGTGATTGGCAATTGTCAATAATTAATTATCAACTGTTTAACTGCAGATACCTGAGCTTCGAATCAAGGGTATACTGCCTAACACCAAACTTTGCAAATGTATAAAATTTATACAAATAAACCGGGTATATCCAAGGGATATATGCCTAAAGTATTGCTAGTTATGCGACTGACCACTGTTATTTTGATAACTACATTCATGCAGGTCTATGCTGCAGGTTTCGCTCAGAAAATTAGCATATCACAATCAAATGCGCCATTAAAAACAGTGTTAAAGGTGCTTAAATCTCAGAGCGGATATAATTTTGTTTATACTGATGATTTATTGAAAATGGCAAAGCCGATTAATATTAATGTTGATCAGGCAGAGTTCGGAGATGTTTTAACTCAGATTTTTAAAGAACAGCCATTAACATATAGTGTAAATAAAAATACTATTACACTAAAAGAGAAGCTAGTCCTAGACTTCAATGATAAACTTATCAACGAGTTAAAAGATATTGTTGTAAGAGGTAAAATTACTGATTCCAAAGGTGAAGTACTTCCCGGAGTCAGTGTTAGAGTTAAGGGAACCACAATTGGGACATCTACTGATATTGACGGCAGGTATTCCTTAAGTGTTGATGACAATGCTGTTCTTGTAATATCTTACATAGGATATCTTTCTAAAGAGGTTACTGTTAATGGCAGAAATGCCATAGATATTGTTTTGGAAGTTTCAACAGCTTCATTAAATGAAGTCGTGGTAACTGCTCTGGGTATTGAAAGAGAAAAAAGATCACTGACTTACAGTACCCAATCAATAAGTACTGAAGAACTATCTGAAGCCCGCGAATTAAACGTGACAACTTCCTTACAAGGCAAGGTGCCCGGAATTTCCATTTCTTCAGCTGGAACAGGTGTTGGCGCATCTAATCGAATTGTACTTCGAGGAAATCGCTCAATCTCAGGTGATAGTCAACCCTTATATGTTATAGATGGTGTGCCTATTATCGGAGATCCCTCCGACCTCAGTCCGGATAATATTGCTTCTTTAAATGTGCTTAAGGGTCCGAATGCTGCGGCCTTGTATGGTTCAGCTGCTCAGAATGGAGTGATAATAATAGAGACAAAGAAAGGTAAAACCGGAGCAGTTAATTTGAATTTGAATCAAACCACTCAAATTATGAGTCCGATTCATACAATCCCTTTTCAGAATGAGTATGGACAGGGAATTGGCGGGGTTTATCAAAAAAATACAGAATCTTCCTGGGGGCCCAAAATGACAGGGCAATCCGTAGATACATGGTCTATTCGTCCTGAAGATGCCGGAAAGCAATATAGTTTTAGTCCGCAGCCGAATAATGTTAAGGATGCTTTTCAAATGGGGTATAATACTGCCACCAATATTATAGCAAGTGTAGGTAGTGAAAATATCCAGGGCATGTTTACTTATACCAGAACTGATGCTGCCGGTATCGTAGATGGTAATAAGTTGGGGAGAAATAATATGGCAGTGAGATTAACTGCTCAGTTAGCTAAAAGATTAAGGCTTGATACAAAGGTAGATTACATGCAACAGGTTATCAATGATAATCTGGTGGAGGATATCAATAATTTTAATCCGGCTAAGCAGATCTATATGTTACCACGTAACATCAGAACTGAAGATGCTAAAAATTATACCTATACTAATTCTGCTGGTATAGTGCTACAAAACTTTTGGACTCCCGGATCTACACTGGGCTTAAATCCATATTTTTTGATAAATCGTGCCAGCAATATCAGTCCAAGAGAGCGTGCAATTGGAATGGCTTCATTAACCTATGATATAGCAAAGGATTTAAAATTTATGGCCAGGGTATCTTTTGATAAAGTAATGAACTCAAATGAGGAGAAGCTTTCAAGGGATTTTTATGCCAGGGCACTTAATGGCAGATATACAGTTTCTAGTGGTAGATCTTCATTATTCAATAGTGATGCATTATTGTCTTACAATAAAAAAGTTAATGAGGATTGGAATGTCAATGTTAGTCTGGGAGGGAATATCAGAAATGATCGTAATTCATCTTTAAGCTCAAATACTGGTGTAGGTATGATCGTTCCGGATTTTTGGACATTGTCAAACACTTTAGATGGTATTACTTCCAATAACCCGGGGCCCAATATTGATGTTCATTCTGCATATGCGTTTGCAAATATTGGATGGAAGAATGCCATATTTCTGGATATAACCGGTAGGAATGACTGGAGTTCAACTCTGCCTAAAGCAAACAGATCTTACTTTTATCCATCAGTCGGACTTAGTGTAATTCTCTCAGATTTAATAGAAATGCCTGAGTTTTTATCCTTCGCTAAGCTAAGAGGCTCATGGGCAAAGGTTGGAAGTGGTGGCCCGGCATATATGCTTAACCGCACAGCAACATTTTCGCCCGGTGGAAATAACGGATATTTACAACTAAGCAGTACTCTTCCTAATACAGACTTACGCCCTGAGGAAACAAAGTCTTTGGAGTATGGAATTGATCTGAGTTTCTTTAATGATCGTATTGGATTTAATATAACAGGTTATAAAACAAATACTGTAAACCAATTATTTACTGTGGCTTTGCCTCCGGGATCCGGTGCAAGCCAGTTTTTTACTAATGGTGGGGATGTCGAGAATAAGGGTATTGAGTTGGGCCTAACTGGTATACCATTAAAAACTGCAAACTTTAAATGGGAAAATAGTTTAACGTTTTCCAGAAATAGAAATTTAGTTAAAAAGCTAAATGATGAACGGCCTAAACTTATCGTAGGATCTGATCAGAGTTTCCGTGATTTTGTTGTAGTTCAAGGTCAACCTTTTGGGCAAATTTTTTCGATAGGATGGAGAAGAGATGCAAATGGTAATGTCATTGTAGGTAGTAATGGTGTTCCGCTCAACTCTGGAACCAGAAGTTTGAGTGTGGCCAATGCTATACCGGATTGGATGGGCGGATTTAGCAATACATTTTCATTCAGGAACTTTAACCTTAGTTTCTTAATAGATCACCGTCAGGGAGGTACTGCATTATCTGTAACAGATGCTATGTTGAATTTTGAAGGATTGACTGAGAAAACATTAGCAGGAAGAGAGGGCGGACTTATTTTTGGTCAGAATTTATTTCCTGGTCAAAATGCTGTTAAACAAGATGGAACTCCCAATGATATTTCTGTAAATGCCCAGACATTCTGGAGGACTACCGGTGGAGTTGTAAATCCTGTAGGAGAGGCATTTGTAGAAAGTATGACCAATACCCGACTTAGGGAATTAATGCTTGGTTATACCTTCCCTAAATCTTTGTTAAAAAACCTGCCTGTTAAAGGTATTAAACTTTCGGTAGTAGGAAGAAATCTATGGTTCATTTACAGAGCTTCTAAAACAATTGATCCTGATATAACAGCAGGAACAGGGGTAATATCTGAAGGTCAATCAGCTTTTGCTCCTCCAACGGTTAGATCTTATGGACTTAATTTGAAAGTAGATTTATAATATAAACTACGATCAAATAAATAAATCATTTAATATTTAATTCTTTAAATATGAAACATTTACAAAATAAAATAGGCCACAGGCTTATTAATTTAGCTGTTCTTGCAATTATTGTCCTGTTTGCTAATAGTTGTACAGATAAATTTGATGATAGAAATATTCCTCAGGATAAAATAGTCGCAGATAAAATGGACGCGAATTTAGCCGGACAAGCATTCGCATTCGCTCAATATAATTCTGTTAGTGGTTTATCAACTTACATATGGAATTCAGCTCTTTATTCAGACAGGTTTGCCCAATATTTTTCAAATATTCATCCTGCATTTCAATCAGAACAATATGTTGAAGCAGGAGCACATAAGGATAGATTATGGAGCAACTTTTATGATATGGTAGCAACTCAGTTACATTTTGTTCAGGAATATACATCTAAGAATAATTTACCTGTAGAAAATGCAATAACCAAGGTGCAGAAAGTTGCATCCTATCATAGAATGACAGATCATTTTGGGCCGATGATCTATACTGAATTTGGTAGTGGTAAGACAAGTGTTAATTATACTTCACAGAAGGATATGTACATGGATTTTTTCAAATTACTGGATGAAGCGTCAGCTGTATTTAAACAGAATGTGGGGAAGAAAAATGCATTTGGAACGAATGACCAAATGTATAGAGGGGACGTCAATCTCTGGGCAAAATTTGCTAATTCACTAAGACTCAGACTTGCATTAAGAATTGTTTATGTTGAGCCGGCATTAGCAAAAACACAGGCTGAAAAGGCTGTTGCCGATGGGGTAATGATTAATAATTCTGAAAGTGGTTTAATTACTTGTACAATTAACTCATTGAATGGTTTGTCTAAAATTACTTATCATGAGGAATGGAGAATGAGTGCTACTATCCATAGTTTAATGATTGGATATAATGATCCCAGAACTCCTGTTTATATGTCGCAGCGTTGGGATGGAGGAGGCTACAGGGGGCTTAGGAATGGACTGCCTGTAAATCAAAGAGATAGGGGAGCAATGACTTTGAGCTATTCAGCTGTTGGAAACAGGTGGAGACCATTATACACTGGTGCATGGGGAGAAGCCGGAGTAAATGCACCAATGGGAGTATTGACAACCTCTGAAGTTTATTTTTTAAGAGCAGAAGGTGCCTTAAGAGGATGGAATATGGGTGGTACTGCTAAAGATTTATATGAAAATGGTATTCGTATGGCAATTTCTTCAATGACAACTGCCACATCTGCTGCAATTGAAACTTATATTAATGGCACTACATTGCCTGTGTCAATAAATGATCCATGGAATAGTCCACCGGTAACTAATATTCCTGTTGCTTATCAGTCATCTGGTAGTTTCGAGACACAACTTGAACAAATAATAACTCAGAAATGGCTTGCCATATTTCCCGATGGATGGGAAGCATGGGCAGAACGTAGAAGAACCGGTTACCCATTAGGTTATGCTATCATAGAATCCCTGAACCCTAATCTAACTAAATTTGATTTAGCCAGAAGAAGAGAGTATCCACCCATCGAAGCTTCAGCGAATGCAGAAGGATTTAAAAGTGGTTTAAATTTATTGGGAGGACCAGACCGTATGGATACCAGACTATGGTGGGATGCAAAGCCATTAGCTTCATTTAAACAACCAACGAACTAGCTTAACAAATGGAGTTTAATTGAATTTCCATTATCAGTTAGTGATTTGAATGTAACACAGTCTTGCTGATCTATTATTGATTAATCTTTATAACAATAATCAGATAATCAGATTTGGCTTAAGAGCGAATCGGCCTGGTTTGCTCTTAAGCAAATCGATTATGTTCAAAATTATTGACTGTGAACCCGTTGTAATTTATTGACAGCTGATAATTTAAATTCGATAAATCTATGTTCTAAAGTGATTGCAGACCGATTTTTATTAGTTTGTTGTAAGTAATATGAACTAAATCATTTATGTTTTCTTGTAAACAAGTTCTTTTAGCCTGATCAGGTTAGTAGTAATTGCTTTCAGATCATTCCAATTATTTAAAGTCATTTTTCAAAGGTGCATAAAGACAATGATGAATTTCCTTGTCATTGATGATTTATTGGTAGTAAAATGATTTGAACCAAATGTTGAATTGATATAATCTAAAATTAAAAATATGAAGAATAATGATTTTTCAAGACGTGGTTTTTTAAAAATAAATGCCATGTCTGCTGCAGGTGTATTGATATTGGGGGCAACAGGATGCGATAGCAATAGCTCTTCATTAAATGATAAAAATTCATTAAATGATCTCAGCGATTTGAATCTTGAGAAAATTAAAAATAGGTATAAGGCAGAGTTGTTTGACCGGTTTATCCCTAACATGGATAAATATGTTATAGATCATGAATTAGGTGGATTTATGTGTTCTGTGGAGATTGAATCCGGAAAAATTAGCTCGACTGATAAAAGATCCTGGTATGAAGGCCGGGGTATGTGGACTTATTCCTTTTTATATAATAATCTTGAGAAAAAACCTGAATACTTAGAGATTGCGCGTAAGTCAAAGGATTTTATCTTAAAGTCCAAACCACAAGATAATAAGTTTTGGACTACTTCATTTAACAAAGAGGGTAAACCCTTGTCAGATGATGAAGGTGATATCTACAGTAGTCTTTTTATTGCGGAAGGATTGGCTGAATATTCAAAGGCTTCTGGAGAAAGTCAGTATATGACTCTTGCCAAGAAAATTATTTTTTCCTGTCTTGAACGCTTTGATAGTCCTGATTATGAATATCATGTAGGCTATTTGACCAAGGACTCGCCTAAAGTTCTTGCTCCAAGAGTATTGGGGCATTGGATGGTTTTTTTAAGGGCAGCTACTCAACTTCTTGAAAATGAACCGGATGCTCAGGTTGAAAGGTTAGCAGACCGTTGTGTTGATGCTATAATGAATTATCATCTCAATCCCGATTATCATCTTGTTAACGAGTTATTAAACCATGATTTGAGTAGACCCGATAATGAATTTAATCAATTTTCATATTTAGGTCATGGTATTGAAACCTTATGGATGGTACTATTTGAAGCTGCTCGTCGTAAAGATAAAGCTCTTTTTAATCATACTATTGAGGTTTTCAAGAGGCATGTAACTGTTGCAAAGGATTCTGTGTATGGTGGTTATTTCCGTTCGTTGGATCATGTAGACAATAATATCTGGAAAGTAGATAAGGTACTATGGCTTCAGGAAGAAGTTCTGATTGGAACTTTATTTATTGCTGAGCATACCGGAGATAAATGGGCCAAACAATGTTTTAATGAGACATATGACTACGTATATAAAAACTTCGTCAGGGAAGACTTTAAATTCTGGCTATCAGGAGGTGACCGAAGACTAAAAGAATACAATAAGATTAGGGCTGAACATTATCATCATCCACGTCATTTGATGCTTAATCTTCTTGCCCTCAATCGAATAATTGAAAGAAAAGGTAAAGTGTCGGACCTGTTTACCTAAACCCTGAAGAGTTATGAAAAGTACAGGTTTTTCCAGAGGTGACTTTCTGTATTCAAACTCATTTTACGGATTATTAGGTACTATTTTTCTTAATAGTTCATTCACAGATGAGTTTTATTCCCCAAAAATCGTTGAGGATATTTTATTAGGGCACAAGGATAAAGCTGAATTTATCGATATGTCTGCCCTTATTGAATTAAGAAGTAAATATCATTCTGAGTTGTTCGATAAATTTTTACCTAATATGGATAAATTGATAATCGATCATGATATAGGTGGATTCATGTGTGATATTGATAACAAAAAGGGTAAACTTCTATCCACAAAAAAGCGTGCCTGGTTTGAAGGAAGAGGTATTTGGCTTTATTCATTCCTATATAATCATTTTGGTAATAACCCTACTTATTTAGAGGTTGCAACTAAATCCAAGAATTTCATATTAAAACATATTCCATCTGATGGTAGCTTTTGGAATTCATCTTTTACAAAAGAAGGATCTCCATTACCCGGTAAAGGCGACATTTTTAGTAATCTATATATCGCGGAAGGTTTAGCCGAATATTCCAAAGCTTCAGGAGAAATTGAATATTTCAACCTTGCTAAGAAGTTATTGCTTCAATGTGTTAAGGAATACGATAAAGAGGATTATGAATATGCTTCTGAAAAATCGATTAAGGGTCCCAGAGTTTTAAATCACTGGATGATCATGTTGTGCAATTCTACCCAAATGCTCAATTATAAAGAGGATAGTGAAATTGAGTCTTTAGCTAAAAGGTGTGTTGATGCTATTTTAAATAACCATTTCAATCCCGACTGGCAACTGTTGGATGTAGTTCTGGCACATGATTTAAACAGATTATCAGATAGAGAAGCAGCGCAAAAGATAAGTTTTGGATTGGGAATTCAAGCTTTATGGATGGTATTATCCGAGGCAGTAAGGAGAAAAGATTTAACACTTTTTGATAAAGCTAAAAAGCTCTTTAAAAGACATATTGAGGTAGCAAAAGATAATGTCTATGGAGGATATTACTGGTCTATTGAGAATATCAGTTCAAATACCTATAAGCTTGGTAAGGTACTTTCGTTGCACGATGAAGTTTTAATTGGTTCCCTTTTGTTAGTTGAGCATCAGGCAGATCAGTGGGCACTGGACTGTTTTTATGAAACCTACAGTTATATAAATAATAATTTTATAAAGGAGGGTTATGTTTTCCCTGTGGAAAATGGGGATCGTAAAATTATTGACTTTTCTGATAAAGGTATGGGAATATATCATCATCCAAGGCAGTTGGTGTTAAACCTGCAGGCGATAGATAGAATTATTAATCGCAAGGGTGAGATATCTCATGTTTTTGTCAGGGGTTAATATTATTCAGGGGATTATATACCCTTTTAGCAGATTAAATACTGAATTATTTCAATCATTAATTTAAATACAATGAAAAGATATTCTAGACGCGATTTTTTTAAGAAGAATTCAATCGCAGGTATTGGTATGATTGGTGCCGGTTCGTTTTTAAGTACAATTATTTCAACCGATGTCCAGGCTAATACGCCGGAAAGGGCCGACCTTCTTACCAGGATTTCTGATTTAAACCTTAAAAACCTTCGGAAGGCGTATAGGGAGGCATTACTGGATAAATTTATTCCCAATATGGATAAGTATGTCATTGACCATGAACTTGGTGGATTTATGTGCTCAGTAGATATTTTGACGAAGAAACTTGTCAATACCAATAAAAGAGCCTGGTTTGAAGGCAGGGGAATGTGGACTTATTCCTTTCTTTATAATAACATCGATAAAAATCCGAAGTATTTAGAAATAGCCCGAAAGTCTAAAGATTTTATTTTAAAACTGTTACCATCTGATGGTAGCTATTATATTTCAGGATTTACCAAGGAAGGAAAACCTTTGACCAATGTTGAAGGCGATATATATGGGAATCTATTTGTTGCTGAAGGATTGGCTGAATTTGCAAAAGCCAGCAATCAAATGAAATATCTTGATTTGGCCAAAGAAATTACTTTAAAAGCTGTAAAACGTTATGACAGACCAGACTTTACCTATCCTTATAAAGCCCAGGACCGGGTTAAAGGACCTAGGATTTTGGGTCATTGGATGATACTTTTGAGTCTGTCTACTCAAATGCTTAGACAAAGGCCAGATAAGGAAATAAGTCAATTAGCTGATCGCTGTGTTGATGCGATAATGAATCACCATCTGAACCCTGAATACAAATTATTAAATGAAGCTTTGGCACATGATCTAAGTCCTTTGTCAGATCCTGTAGCCTCCCAGTTTGGAGATATTGGGCATGGCTGTGAGACATTGGCCTTTGTATTGAATTATGCTGTTTTAACAAAGGATAAAAACTTGTTTGATAGGGCTGCGAAGGAATTCAAAAGGCATGTTGATATTGCTTGGGATGATGTTTATGGCGGACATTTTCACGTTCTTGAAAATGTAAATGCTAATATCTGGACTTTAAATAAAGTTAGATGGTTGCAAGAAGAGATATTAATTGGGGCTATGATTCTTATCGAGCACAGAGGGGATGAATGGGCTCTAAACTGCTATGCAAAAACTGAAGCTTTTATCAGACAAAAATACGTTCGTCCTGAATATGCTTTTATCATTGACAGTGGAGATCGTAAAATGGAAAAACATTCACAAATTAGAGCTGAACATTATCATTTTCCCAGACAACTGATGGTAGGGATAATGGCAATTGATAGAATTATTGAAAGAGGTGAAAATCCATCCGGACTCTTTGAGTGATAATTAATGTCCTTGTCAATTATTCTATCGTTTTATTAATGAGTATGTTGAGAAAATTCAGATAATTTTCAGATTAAATAATTACTTCATCAATAGGACATTTTATATTTCAAGAGTCATATCCTAGAATAGGTTTCTTTAAATTCTGAAACACAAAGTTTACAAACCAAAACACATATTAAATAAAAGAGGTGCTGTTATTTTTCTAATTTAGACAATCTGAATAATAGACAGTAAAAACGTATGGAAAGATTACTAAAAATACACAATGGTAAAATTTTAACTCCCTACAGAATATTTGAGGGGACGGTGATTGTTGAGGGATCAAAAATCCGTGAAGTTGTTGAAGGAAATGTAGAAGTAGCAGGGGCTACAGAAATTGATGCAAAAGGCAAATATATCTCTCCGGGATTTATAGATATTCATGTTCATGGTGGTGGTGGTCATGATTTTATGGATGGCTCGGAGGAGGCATTTCTTAAGATTGCCGAAACGCATGCACAATATGGTACAACCGGTTTAATGCCAACCACATTGACCAGTGAGCTGGATGAGTTATACAATACTTTAGAATTATACAAACAGGCTAATAAAAACAATACCAAAGGAGCACAGTTTCTGGGTATGCACCTGGAGGGGCCTTATTTTGCAATGACTCAGCGTGGTGCTCAGGACCCAAGATATATCCGTAATCCTGATCCGAAGGAATACATGGATATTTTGTCGCGTTCCAATGATATCAAAAGATGGAGTGCTGCCCCTGAACTGAAGGGTGCAATTGAATTTGGGAACCACCTTCGCTCCAAAGGTATTCTGGTAGCTATGGCACATACTGATGCTATTTACGAAGAGGCACTGGAGGCTTTTGAGGCTGGATTTACTCTGGGTACACACTTTTACTCCTGCATGTCCGGAGTAAGCCGCAGAAACTGTTTCAGATACGCGGGTGTGATTGAAACCGCCTATCTTCTCGATGAGATGGATGTCGAAATTATTGCAGATGGAATTCACCTTCCTGCACCTTTACTTAAATTGATTTATAAAATCAAAGGTTCTGATCGTATCGCATTAATCACAGATTCTATGCGTGCTGCAGGTATGCCTCCGGGAGATAGTATTTTAGGCAGTAAACATAACGGACTGAAAGTTCTTGTTGAAGATGGGGTAGCTAAATTACCTGATCGTACTTCTTTTGCAGGAAGCGTGGCTACCTGCGACCGTTTGGTTCGTACAATGATTACTATTGCCGATGTTCCTTTGCTGGAAGCTGTAAAAATGGCTGCTCAGACTCCTGCCAATATCCTTGGATTAGGTTCTTCCAAAGGATCACTTATCACCGGAAAAGATGCTGATATTGTTATTTTTGATGATAACATCAATGTAAGCACCACCATAGTCGGCGGAAGAGTGATATACAATAAAGAAAACTAATTATACTGAATACAATAATACCTTCATGAGAGAGATTAAAAAAGATAAGTTAACCGCTAAAATTTATAGCGGTAGACCGGAGTTAGGGGCTGCAGCTGCTGAAGAACTGACAGCAAGGATTGCTGAATTACTTAAAACTAAAGAGTACGTAAATATAATTTTTGCTTCCGCACCTTCGCAGAATGAATTTCTGGCGGAATTGCTGAAGAAAGATATTGAATGGAATAGAATCAATGCATTCCATATGGATGAATACATTGGTTTAGATCCTGATGCATCACAGGGTTTTGGTAATTTCCTTAAGGACAGGCTTTTTAATTTTGTTAAATGCCGCACGGTGAATTACCTGAACGGAAATGAGCCTGATCCTCAGGATGAATGTAAGAGATATTCAGATCTTCTGATCCAATATCCTACAGATATTGTTTGTCTGGGAATCGGAGAGAATACCCATTTGGCTTTTAATGATCCGCATGTGGCTGATTTTAATGATCCTTTGATCGTTAAAGTGGTAGATCTGGATCAGGCTTGTCGTGACCAGCAGGTAAATGATGGCTGCTTCGTGGCAATTGATCAGGTACCTACACATGCTTTGACAATTACTATGCCCGCATTGTTTAAATCAACTTATGCTATCGCTATTGTACCGGGTAAATTTAAAGCTGATGCAATTTATCATACCATGAACAGTGATATCAGTGAAAAATATCCATCAACCATTCTCAGAAGACATGAGAATGCGATCTTGTTTATAGATGAGGATAGTGCATCCAAATTATAAGATATTTCAGGACAGAAAGATTAAAATAATATATTTAAGAAATTAAGACTTTAAAGTCGGATTAAATAATATCCCGGATTAATAAGAAATAGAAATGAGCAATAACAAAACAGTATCAGTAGGATCATTAAGTCAGCGCGATACCATTACAGGTATGGTGATCATTGCCTTCATGTTTTTCATGTTTGGATTCACCTCCTGGATCAATGCGATCTTAATTCCATATTTTAAGATTTCATTTGAACTTTCGCATGTCCAGTCGTATCTGGTGACATTTGCTTTTTATATTTCTTATTTATTATTTTCTGTTCCTGCATCTTATTTGCTTAAAAATGTAGGATTTAAGAAAGGGATGATGATAGGTTTCTGGATCATGTCTACAGGGGCATTTCTATTTGTTCCTGCGGCTATAACCATGACCTATGAATTGTTCCTTTTGGGTTTGTTTTCCATAGGTGCCGGATTGGCCCTTTTGCAATCTGCAGCTAACCCATACATCACTATTTTAGGTCCCAAAGAGCGCGCTGCACAGCGTTTCAGTATTATGGGAATCTGTAATAAAGGAGCAGGAATTCTGGCACCACTATTATTTGCAGCAGTAATTTTCAAAGCTACAGATAGTGCCATGCTGGATAATATCAGCTCCATGACTCAGGCTGAAAAGGATGTCGTATTTCACGAATTGATTCAAAGGGTTATTATTCCATATGCTTGTGTGGGTGTCTTTCTGTTCCTGATAGGCTTGTTTATCAGATACTCACCACTTCCTGAAATTGATACTGAGCACGAAAGTGAAGAACTGGCTCAGGCTAATTCATCTAAAACGAGTGTGATGCAATTTCCTCATCTGGTATTAGGTGCATTTGCAATATTCCTGCACGTAGGAACCCAGGTAATTTCTATCGATACGGTGATTAGTTACGCCGCAACAATGAACCTGAATCTTATTGAAGCAAAAGTATTTCCTTCTTATACTTTAACTGCTCAAATCTGTGCTTATTTGGTGGGTATATTTTTTATTCCCAAATTCCTTTCTCAGTTAACGGCATTAAAGGCCAGTACCATATTTGGAGCTATCCTTACTCTTCTTATCATCTATGCAAAAGGGGATGTGACATTTCTGGGTCATACCAATGATATTTCCCTTTGGTTTGTAGTGATGCTTGGTCTGGCTAACTCTTTGGTATGGGCGGGTATCTGGCCGCTGGCTTTAGATGGTTTGGGACGTTTCACAAAAGTAGGTGCCTCTCTGATGGTGATGGGTCTGGCAGGTAATGCAATCCTTCCATTGATTTACGGTTACTTTGTTGATGTATCAGATGCCCGTCATGCTTATTGGGTATTAATGCCGTGTTACCTTTACCTGATATTTTATGCATTCCGTGGCTATAAATTGCGCAAGTGGACCAGTTAATTACCCGGTATTCAATTTTTATATGATTTAATTCTAAAATTCCATCCCAAACAGCTGTTTGAGATGGGTTTTATTTTATCGATGGTTTGTGATTGATTTTTAACAAGCTTTTAATATAAAATCATTATGATTTTGCCAATACCCACAAGGATTATAATAAATAAATCATAATGAATTCATCACGTTTTAAAATAAATAATATATAGATGAAAAACCTATTGTTTTTATTAAGCCTTGCGGCATGTCCGGTATTGGCTCAAATTCCGAAGCAGCCTGTGGCTACTGAACCCTGGTCGTATTCAGAAAATTTTGAAGACAGGGAACTTGGTGCATGGGCTTCATATCCTCACTGGCAGGATATTGCTTATAACCAGGATTTCAGGCCCAATGAGATGGTTTCTGGTGATCCTAACATTTCGGTGGTACAAAAAGTTACAGCCTTTACTAATGTTGATGCATATGCAGGTGCTCAAAAGCTTCTGGATATGTATCTCGTGCCGGGTGCAAAGCTGAATTTCAGATTCTATTTAAAATCAAATACTCCATCAGAATATTATAAAATAAGATTTGCTGCCGGAGACCTGGGTAAACTGGAATATACACTCAACAATCCGGAGCGAAATAAGTGGGTAAATGCATCGCTAAGTTTTGAGGATCTGCAGAAAGCCAATCCTAAAATCTCAGGTATGGATAAGGTGAGGATTTATGCTTTGGCATTTATCGCTAAATTCCCGATGGCCGATCCGGCAATGCCGATTTATTTTGGGATTGATGATATTAACTTCTCTGCAGCCCGTGAAACAGCCTTTCGCTTCAATACACCTGAAATGTATAAATTACCGGAGTATGCTCAATATATTCCTAAGAAACATTATTTCGCAGGTGATAATTTTGTTCTGAATGGTACCTGGCCGCTGGGTGCAAAAAAGGTAAGTATTGAGATATTCTCTTTTGCGGATCAGAAAAAATCATTCTATAAATCAGATCTGACTAAAAATGGTTCAGACTGGAATTTGAAACCTTTGAAACTTAATTTTCCGGTAGGACTTTATCTGGCAAAGTTAAAAGCGAGCAATGGTACTTCTGATATTGCAGGCACCGAGTTTACCATTCATATTGCACCGGCAAATATGGCTGGTAAACATCCCCGCTTATTGTTTGATGCTGATAAAAAGAAATTACTGGATGCAAAGATCAAACAACCTGAATTTGCAAAGGTTTATGAGAATATTCAGAAAAATGCAAAAGAGCAAAGAGAGAAAATTCCTGTTAACACCCTGATCTTTGATCTGGATCAGTTCCCTAAAGAAGACTGGTTACCAACCTGGAATGCATGGGGTAATAAAATATACCATACAGGAGAAGCCCTGAGATTAAATGCAAGAGCTTATGCATTCCATGGCGACCGTGAGGCAGGAAATTATGTGAAGGAGGTATTACTTAAGTTATCATCATGGCCTAACTGGACACATCCATGGCAAACAAATCGCGGAAGATACAGCGAGCATCGCACAGGTAGCTGGGCACATCGTGTGGCCGAAGCTTATGATCTGACCTATGACCTAATGAGTGCTGATGAAAGCAAACAGATTCGTAAGGCGATTATGGCGAATATTGTAGATGGAGCGCACCGTACCTACGTGTTTAATGATGATATAACTGCAGCTACCTCAAACTGGCTGGCTATGATTCTGGGTGGTTCAATAATGAATATGGCTTCAGTTTATGCTGACGGACCGGATACAGAAAACCTTGAACCATATTTTACCGGAGCAATTATTAAATACAACAAATTTATTAACCGGGTAGTAGATCGCAAAGACGGAGCCTGGGGCGAAGGATATGGTTACAACAGTTATTCATTCTCCAATATGGCCTATAGTCTGCCATCATTGGACAACGTATTCAAAATAGATTTAACCGCCCCACTTGTAGGTAGCTATAATGAATTCATCTGGGGAGGACTGATAAAAGACAAGCTTTGGTTTGAATATGGCGATTCAGGAGGTCCTATGGGACCTGCAACATTCTGGAGTTTCCTTTTGGAGAAAAGAAGAGAGCCAAGATTAAGCTGGTTCTATAATTTCATGAAGAAAGAGGAGAATTATGAGGATGTAATTTTTAATACCAGGGGAATTCCCGAGGATAGTCCGTTTGATGAAAGTCCGGTTAAGGTTTTCCGTGAAGTGGGGACTACCGTATTTAAAAGCGGATGGGAAAAAGATGATTTTTCATTTGTTATGCGTTCAGGTGCATTCTACAATCATCAGCACATTGATCAGGGAAGTTTCTGGCTGGCAGATAAAGGTGTTATCTTTATGGAAGAACGTCATCTGAAAAACTCAACCTATTATGACGATCCGATTTATCAGTCTAAATTAATTCAGCCTGTCGGGCATTCAACGATTCTGATCAATGATAATGAACAGAGTCAGCGTACCGGCGATCATCTTTACCACGCTCCCGGATTTAATGACAGGGCATACATTGCAAACTTCCTGGATGGAAAAGACGCAGCTTTCTCTGCTGGAAATATCGGAAAATTGTATTTCGATAAGGTAAAAGATTTGAGTAGAAATGTGCTTTTTATCAAACCAAGAACGCTCTTGATGCTCGATACCGCAGTTCCTTCAGACGCAGACGCAAAAGTTACCCTGTTATATCAGACTGCTGAATTGGAGCATATCAAAGCCGGAAACGATGTTTCCAATATCACTAAAAAAGGTGTTACGTTAAATATTATGCATCTTGCTCCAAAGGCTGTTGAAACAAAGGCTGTTGAAACTCCGCATTATCTTTATACACTTCAGCGTGAGCGCCACCTGAAAAAAGAAGGAATGCTTACTGTTTCTGCGAAAACAACAAATAAACAACCATTAGTGATGGCTAACCTTTTAACCACCGACGGAAGTAATGGGGTATCTGAGGTAGTCACAGAAGAAGGAAATGGATTTGTTAGCGGTGTGGCTTCAGGTAAGAAGTTCGCCTTCAGTACAAAACCGGGTAATAACTATCAGGTTGCAGGTATGGAGACAGATGCTACTGCAATTACCTGGTCTGACGATAGGATTTTTCTGGCGCTTGTTTCAAACTTCAGAGGTAAGGATGGTTCAAAAGTAATAAGTTCAAGTAGTCCGTTGAGTCTGGAGATTTCTTCAGATGGAATTAAATATGGTACTAATACATCTGCTAAGTTGAATATTGCTTCTGCTTCCAAACCTAAAACAGTATTG
>JBAZHY010000005.1:0-18771 GCA_041652175.1 Pedobacter sp. | reverse complement strand
TGCCTTTACCGGTAATCTTGTGACAGATAATGGTTTAGTTACTTTTATGTCTAATAAGTTTGGACATAATGATCATGGAACTGAGCTTATTGATGCAGATGGAACCAGGCTGGTAAATTATCACGGCAAGTTTTATTATCCTTCTCAGGCAAAAAGTGCAGATGGAACCTACATTTCTCACGATTCAAAGGGAGAAATTATCAATGGTAAACCTCTTGATATATCGATTACCAAGAATGTGGTATCGTTATTAATTTCGGTTGTCATACTTCTTGTGGTATTTATTGGCATTGCCAATGCTTATAAAAAGCGTGAAGGCAAAGCGCCTAAGGGATTACAATCCATTCTCGAGCCGATCATTATTTTTGTTCGTGATGATATAGCCAAGCCACAATTAGGTCACAAATACAGTGGCTTTATGCCTTACCTGTTAACAGTATTTTTCTTTGTATGGTTAAATAATATGATGGGGTTGATACCTTTCTTTCCGGGAGGTGCAAACTTAACCGGAAACATCGCTGTAACCATGATGCTGGCTCTTTGTACATTTGTTTTAACCACTGTTAATGGGAATAAAAATTATTGGGGTCACGTATTTACGCCTCATGTTCCATGGTGGTTATATCCATTAATGATCCCGGTTGAGATCATTGGATTGTTTACCAAGCCCATCGCCCTGATGATTCGTTTATTTGCAAACATTACCGCAGGTCACATTCTTATTTTAAGTTTGATCTCTTTAATCTTTATCTTAAAGTCGGTTCTTGTTGCCGGTATTGCAGTTCCGTTTGTGTTGTTTATCAGTGTAATAGAACTCGTGGTAGGTTTTATTCAGGCATTTATTTTTACCATTTTGTCAGCTCTGTTTATCGGAATGGCAGTAGAAGAGCCGCATGCGGAGCATTAATATGAATTTATTTTTTGTTTAATATATATTTAAAAATCAGACTATGATCGTTGGAAGTATCGCTGGTATTGGTGCAGGATTAGCTGCTATCGGAGCAGGCATTGGTATCGGAAACATTGGTGGAAAAGCTATGGAAGGTATGGCTCGTCAGCCTGAAGCAGCATCTAAAATTCAAACAGCTATGTTGATCGCAGCAGCATTCGTTGAAGCGGTAGCATTATTTGCTGTGGTTGTTGCGTTCTTGGGAACAGGACAAACAAACTAAAAAAATAAATAAGGCTTGTGCGATTGGCACCGGCCTTATTTTATTGTTTTGATTGATTTATTAAATAATATAACAAAATGACATTACTGGCATTAAATCCATTGGTTTCTCCGGATCCGGGTTTGTTTATCTGGTCTACAGTAGCTTTCCTTATACTGTTTTTCCTTTTAAGCAAGTTTGCATGGAAGCCTATTGTTAAAGCGCTTGATGAGCGCGAGCGTTCAATTGAGGATGCTTTAACGAAAGCTGAGATGGCGAAAGCTGAGATGGCAAAACTGATCAGCGAAAACGAAGATCTTTTGAAGGAAGCCCGTTTAGAACGCGACCATATTTTAAAAGAAGCTAAAGAAATTAAAGATCAAATGATCAATGATGCTAAAGATCAGGCTAAAGCTGAAGGAGCAAAATTGATCGAGAAGGCTAAAACTGAGATCACTAATCAGAAGCTTGCAGCTATGGCCGAGATCAAGAATCAGGTTTCCGGTTTATCAATAGAAATTGCTGAAAAAGTATTACGTAAGCAATTTGAAGATCAGGGTAAACAACAGGCTCTGGTGAATGACCTGTTAAAGGAAGTTAAACTCAATTAAGCAATTTGTCAGTTAGCCTTTAAGCCGGCTGATTAACAAATCGACAAATCGAATTATGTCAGAAATACAAGTTGCATCGCGTTACGCTAAGTCAATAATCGATCTTGCCGCAGAACAGAATGTTCTGGAGGAAGTAAAGAATAATATTGAGGTGTTTGTCGAAACCTGCAGAACCAGTCATGAGTTGCAGGCTGTCCTTAAGAATCCGATCATAAGCCTCGACAAAAAAGCCAGCATTCTGGATGGTTTATTTGCTGGTAAGTTGCATAAAATGATTCTTTCATTTTTTCATATCGTAATCAGAAAAGGTCGTTCTGAGATTTTGTATGCTACAGCCAAAGAATTTATCAATCAGTATAATGCACTTAAAAATGTGGTTAAGGCTACTGTAACATCAGCTTCACCATTAAGTCAGGATAATATCAGTCAGATTGAAGATGTAGTTAAACAGGCAACTAAGGGTGAGGTTATTTTAACTGCCCGGGTTGACCCTGATTTAATCGGAGGGTTTATTCTGAAAGTAGGAGACAAGCAGTTTGATACCAGTTTATCCAGTAAACTGGGCAAACTGAAAAAGGAATTTGAACAAAATTAATTACCCCAAACCCTTATAAGGGCTTTTTATTGCTTCCCTATAGGGGTGGGAGGCGTAAGATTTACAACATAAAACTCAAAAAATACTACTATGGTAGAGGTAAGACCAGATGAAGTTTCGGCGATTCTAAGACAACAACTGTCAGGCTTTAAGTCGGAGGCTGAACTCGAAGAGGTTGGTACCGTATTACAGGTGGGTGACGGTATTGCCCGCGTTTACGGTTTAACGAAAGTTCAATCAGGAGAGCTGGTTGAATTTGATAACGGATTACAGGGTATCGTATTGAACCTTGAAGAAGACAACGTGGGTGTTGTATTACTGGGTGCTTTCGATGAAATCAAAGAAGGTGCTACAGTAAAACGTACCAATAAGATTGCTTCCATTAAAGTTGGCGAGGGAATGCTTGGCCGTGTGGTTAACACATTAGGTCAGCCAATTGACGGTAAAGGACCTATTCTGGGCGAGACTTATGAAATGCCACTTGAGCGTAAAGCTCCCGGAGTAATTTATCGTCAGCCGGTAACTGAACCTTTACAAACAGGTATCAAAGCGATTGATGCGATGATTCCAATTGGTCGCGGACAGCGTGAGCTTGTTATTGGCGATCGTCAGACCGGAAAGACTGCAGTTTGTATCGATACCATTATTAATCAGAAAGAATTTTACGAAGCAGGTAAGCCTGTATATTGCATCTATGTAGCTATCGGTCAGAAAAACTCAACTGTAGCTCAGATTCTTAAAGTACTGGAAGAAAATGGTGCTTTACCATATACTGTAATCGTTGCTGCATCTGCATCTGATCCTGCACCAATGCAGTTTTATGCTCCGTTTGCCGGTGCTGCTATCGGCGAATACTTCCGTGATACCGGCCGTCCGGCATTGATCGTTTATGATGATCTTTCAAAGCAGGCAGTATCTTACCGTGAGGTATCTCTTTTATTACGTCGTCCTCCGGGCCGTGAGGCATATCCTGGAGACGTATTCTATCTGCACAGCCGCTTACTTGAGCGTGCAGCTAAGATCAACCAGAACGATGCTATCGCACAGTCAATGAATGATCTCCCTGAGTCTATCAGGCATATCGTTAAAGGAGGTGGTTCATTAACCGCGCTTCCGATTATTGAAACTCAGGCAGGTGACGTATCTGCATACATTCCAACCAACGTAATTTCAATTACTGACGGCCAGATCTTCCTTGAGTCAAACTTATTTAACGCGGGTGTTCGTCCGGCTATTAACGTAGGTATTTCAGTATCACGTGTGGGTGGTAACGCACAGATCAAGTCAATGAAGAAAGTTGCAGGTACCCTGAAGCTTGACCAGGCGCAGTACCGTGAGCTTGAAGCCTTCTCAAAATTTGGTTCTGACCTTGATGCTGCTACTAAATCAGTTCTTGATAAAGGTGCGCGTAACGTGGAATTACTGAAGCAGGCGCAATTCTCTCCTGAAACTGTTGAAAAACAGGTTGCAATTCTTTATGTAGGAACTAAGAATCTGATGAGAAATGTACCTGTTAATAAAGTAAAAACTTTTGAAGCAGAATTCATTCAACAGCTTGAGCAACGTCATCCTGAAGTTTTACAGGGACTGAAAGCCGGTAAACTTGATGATACCATTACCGGAGCTTTGGAAACAGTAGCAAAGGAACTTGGAAACAAATATTAAAAGATATTAGTATTTAGTATTTAGTATTTAGATCGTTCAAATCTAAATAATACGTACTAAGTACTTTGTACTTAGTAAAAATGGCGAATTTAAAAGAAGTAAGAAATCGTATAGCATCAGTCACTTCGACTCAGCAAATTACCAAGGCCATGAAAATGGTTTCGGCAGCTAAGTTGAAGAGGGCAACCAGTGCAATTGTCCAGTTGCGTCCTTATGCTAATAAGATGAGAGATATTCTGGCTAATCTTTCAGCCAGTATGGACGGGTCAAATTCACCCTATACTCAGGAGCGTGATCCAAACAAAGTACTGATCATTGCTATTTCTTCTAACCGTGGTCTTGCAGGAGCCTTCAATATGAATGTGATCAAGACAACAAACAATCTGATATCTGAAAAGTATTCTGAACAATATCGTAAAGGCAATGTACATATTGTGGCTATCGGTAAAAAGGTTCAGGACTTTTATGAGAAACGTAAGTTCACCGTAATTGGAAATAATAACGAATTATTCAGCGACTTAACTTTTGAGAATACTTCAAAGATAACTGAAGAGATAATGGCTGGTTTTGCTAAGGGTGATTATGACAAAGTAGAACTGGTTTACAATCAGTTTAGAAATGCAGCCGTACAGATCCTTACTGCAGAACAGTTACTTCCGGTTCCAAAAGCTGATAATCTTGCTCAGAGCAGTTCTCAGATTGATTATGTTCTCGAACCTTCACAGGAAGAAATTGTTGAACAGTTAATTCCTAAATCCATTAAAACTCAGGTTTACAAAGCAGTTCTTGACTCTCATGCATCGGAGCATGGTGCACGTATGACTGCAATGGATAAGGCAACTGAAAATGCCGGTGATTTATTGAAAGCATTAAAACTTTCTTATAACCAGGCCAGACAGGCAGCGATTACAACTGAACTTACTGAAATTGTTAGTGGTGCAGCAGCATTATCTAACGGTTAAGTAAGAAAAAATCAATTTTGAACTGTTAAATAGATTCGTAAATTTATACTTTCACAATCAAAGAAATGGAAGACTCATTAAACAATAATTCAACTGCAGAAGCGAATAATCCTTCTCATTATATTACAATTACTTTAGGTATTATCGTCGGATTGGTCGGTATATTTTTACGCTTTGCCGCTGAAGGAAGTATGATCACCATTATATCTAATGTTCTTTGGGTAATTGGAATTGTAATCTGTCTCAGAGCAGTTTTAAGAATCTTAAAATAAATTTTATAGACCTTAAAAAAGGCTCATAACCATTAGGTTATGAGCCTTTTTTATTTTTAGAATCCGGCAATATACTTTGCAGTTTTTTATCTGTCTTCAGTTTCCTTAATGTGGCATCGTAAGCTAACCAGTAAATTTCTTCAGTTTTTCCTACATCAAATACACTTGTTGCACCCATGCCCTTAGGTTCAATTATAACATCGCAATGTTCTGCTTTCATTGCCATATCGGAGTTAATAGACATAATTATAGCCCGTTCAACAAGTCGGCGATAACTTTCGATTCGATTTGTTTCGGGAAGGTGGTTACAGGATGATCCGATAATAAAATCGCAATCAGATATTACCGGTTCTACCGGAAAATTATTTAATATACCCCCATCCATATAAATTTTTTTCCCTATTAAAATGGGCTTAAAAAAGACAGGTATAGCACTTGAAGCTAAAATGGGATTGATTAGTTCACCCGAACTGAAATACTCTACTTTGCATTCATTGAAATTTGTAGTAGTAATCACCATGGGAGTTTTCAGACCTGCAAATGAATCATGAGGAATATATTCCAGAAGAAGGGTTCTGATCTTATCCAATGACATAAGTCCTTTAGATTTGAAAGCGGGTCTGATATACTTATAAAGGTGAGTTTTCATAAAGATTTTCAGAACTTCTGCAGGTTCAATACCCTGTGCGAAAAGGGCACCAACAATTGAGCCCGCGCTTGTACCGCTGATCTTATCAAATTTAATACCTGCTTCGGTCAAAGCCTGAAGCACTCCCAAATGTGCTATACCACGTATTCCCCCTCCTGATAATACCAATCCGATTTTCATCTTTTTATTTCCTCAGTTCCTTGGCTTATACTTTGACCCATTGAGAATTTTCTGTGCATCCTTTTCAAGCATTAGCTGTTGTACACTAATCTCAGGATTTTTTTCCATGTACTTTCTTACAATCTGCCAGCCTGTCCATATTCCGAGTTTAGGTGCAGAGGATGAGTTGTCTCCAATACCCGGTGTGAAGGGGGCCTCCGCTAAAAATTTCTGAATTTTTAAATAATCCGAATTGAAAAGTAATTCATTCTCCATGAAATAAGCCCATATACCGGCTTCATTTACCCGGCACCATTCTAATTGCTGGCCGGTATATCCGATTTTGAGCGTATCATTCAGCTTCGGCAGCACCGAATCCATTAAATACATGATCTTTCCGTTGTAGATCATCTTCGCGAGCAGGGTTTGATCCTGATCCTGTTCAGGGAACATATCTTCACGAATAAAGGCTTCAATCACTCTTGGAGTAATGTTCTCAGGATTGAATCTTCTTGAAATATATGCCGGAATACTTTGCCTTATAGCCGGATAAAATTTTGAGCCATTGTTCCCCAGAAACATATCTAATCCGATGCCTATATAATCATTGCCAATTGGTGTCTGAACTGCAAAGCCAGAAATAAAACTGATGAGCCTTGGAAATTTTTGTCCCGGATAATAATACCTGATGTATCTGAATGCATTGTTTAATTCTTTCTCCTGTTCATTCAGATCAGGAAAAGTTTTATCTACCGTCGATTTTAATTCCAGATAATCCTTGTTTTGTAAAACAGTACGAAGATTTTCATAATAAAATGTATCAAGCGGAGAACCCACACTGAGCATCTGTTCCATATAATCATCATAGAACCAGGTATATTTTTTTCTGAGTTCAGGAGTATGGCTTTTTAGGTCGGCTGGCTTTAGTCCGGCTATTTCCCGATCGAATCGTTCAATAGGAATATTCAGTTTGATATGGCTGATATCC
Organism: Pedobacter sp.; assembly: GCA_041652175.1. Lineage (GTDB taxonomy): Bacteria > Bacteroidota > Bacteroidia > Sphingobacteriales > Sphingobacteriaceae > Daejeonella. The sequence continues at coordinate 11,719 of JBAZHY010000005.1, read as the reverse complement.
GGAGTCTTTTTATTATTACAAGACGCTGAAATGAAGCATATGAAAAAAAACAGGTAAATTTGGGAATGTCTCATGGATACTGATTATCCGCTAAATTAGGAAAATGCTCATGAAATTCTTAGCCTATGCTTTTAATAAACAAACAGGCTCTGCTAAACTAATTCCTTTCATGATGTTTAAGAAATACTTAAAATGAAAATTGCCCTTGCTCAACTTAATTATATCATTGGTAACTTTGATTTAAATACTCAAAAAATAATTGAGGCCATTCATCATGCAGAAAAGCAAGGTGCCGATCTTGTGGTTTTTGCTGAACTTTCAATATGCGGATATACACCGCGTGATTTTCTTGAATTCTCAGAATTCATTGATCTTTGCGAAAATGCAGTTCAAAAGATCGTTGCGGAATGTAAGAATATTGCTTGTATTATAGGTCTGCCAACAAGAAATCCGGAAATCAGTGGCAAGGATCTGTACAATTCAGCTTATTTTATTGAAAACGGAGAGGTGAAGTCGATTGTTAACAAGGCACTATTACCGACCTATGATGTCTTTGATGAATACCGGTATTTTGAACCGGCAGTTAATTTTAGCTGTATTGATTTTAAAGGACAAAAAATAGCACTGACTATTTGTGAGGATCTCTGGAATATAAATGATAATCCAATGTATGTAACTTGTCCGATGGATGAATTGATCAGTGAAAATCCAGACATGATGATCAACATTGCAGCTTCACCATTTGCGTATAATCATGATGAAGAAAGGGTTTCTATGCTTGCGGATAATGCAAGGAAGTATAAACTTCCCTTGTTTTATGTAAATCAGGTTGGTGCGCAAACCGAGATCATTTTTGACGGAGGATCATTGGTTTTTGACAAGGCCGGCAACTTGCTGGACGAAATGCCCTACTTTACTGAAAGTATTAAGCTATATGAGTTTGCTGAAGGGGAAATTCGGGGTCTTAAACCTGTTATTCATAATGCCCAGAATGATATCGGACAGATTCATGATGCTTTGATTCTTGGAATCAGGGATTATTTTTCAAAACTTGGATTTAAGAAGGCAATACTTGGCCTCTCGGGAGGAATCGACTCTGCAGTGGTTTGTGCTTTGGCAGCTGAAGCTTTAGGTGCTGAAAATGTAATGGCAGTGCTGATGCCCTCAGAATATTCGAGTGATCATTCCATTCAGGATGCCCTTGACCTGGTAAAAAGGCTGAATTGTAAACATGAGATTATTCCCATAAAATCTGCTGCTGCAGCATTTGAGAGTATGATGAAACCGGTCTTCAAGGATCTGCCGTTCAACGTGGCGGAAGAAAATATTCAGGCCAGAAGCAGAGCCGTTGTAGTTATGGCTATGTCGAATAAGTTTGGATACGTTCTGCTGAATACCTCCAATAAAAGTGAATGTGCAGTAGGTTATGGTACTCTGTACGGAGATATGGCCGGGGCAATTTCAGTAATAGGGGATGTTTATAAAACCCAGGTCTATAAGCTTGCTGAATATATTAACAAAAATCAGGAGATTATTCCATTAAATAGTATTGTTAAACCACCTTCTGCAGAGCTCAGACCCGGACAAAAAGACTCAGACTCATTACCTGAGTATGATATTCTTGATGGAATTTTATTCCAATACATCGAATTGAAGAAGAGTTCATCAGAAATTATAGCGATGGGTTATACTGAAAGTCTGGTAAAAAGAGTGCTGCGTATGGTTAATATCGCAGAGTTTAAAAGGTTCCAGTCTGCACCAATTCTGAGAGTCTCCCCAAAAGCATTCGGAATGGGCAGGAGATTGCCGATTGTAGCAAAATACCTGGGATAAGTTTATACTGTTTGATAAAATAAAAGGCTGTCTGATTGCAGCCTTTTATTTTATCAAACGAATGTTTTTGCAGCGGGGATATAAAGTTATCCAATAGTCTCCCTTACCCGCTCCAGTAAGATTTTAGTTTTTTTGATGCCCTCGTATTCATCAAGCTTTTCGCCTTCATATTCAATACCTACATAACCTTTAAAGCCCGAATCCTTAACTATTTTGAGCATACGTGCATAATCTGTTTCTATGCAGTTGCCCTTTTCATCAAAATCTATAGATTTAGCACTAACAGCTTTGGCATATGCAAGCATCTCATAAGTACCTTTATATTTATCATACTCTTCTACGCATTGATTTTTGCTGTCGCGTTTCAGACAAAAATTATTAAAGTCGGGTAGAGTGCCTACATTTTTATGGTCAACGTTTTTCATTACTGTAGTTAACCAATTTCCATCCGAGCTGTAACCTCCATGATTCTCAACCACCACATTAATTTTTTCCTGAGCGGCATATTCGCCCAGTAAACTTAATCCTTCAACTGCTGCTTTTTGAACCTCTGCAGCAGTTCCTTCACCATGTGCATTTACTCTGATTGTAGCACATCCAAGATATTTTGCTGCTTCTACCCATTTTTTGTGATTATCAACAGCTTTTAATCTTTTAGTATTATCGAGATCACCAAGATATCCCTCTCCATCGCACATGATCAGATGGTTTTTTACCCCATTGTCATTACAACGCTTAAGAAGCTCATTCAGATAGCCTGTATCAGTAGCTTTATCTTTGAAGAAAGAATTAACATATTCAACAGCATTAATTCCGAATTCCTTTTTAGTAATCACCGGAAAATCCAGATTGTCTATTTTCTTGCTGAAAAGAGCTTTGTGCAATGACCACTGCGCTAATGAGATTTCAAAAAATGAATCTTTAAGATCTGCTCCGTTTGGTCCTTTGCTGAACTTCATCCCGGCGGCACAGGAGTAAAGGGATGAAGGGATTAAGGCAACTCCGGCAAGGCCTGTGAGTTGATGTATGAATTGACGACGATGATTTGCCATATTATTGTTTTTGGTCTGAGGACTGAAAATAAATGAATTAATCCATAATCAGAAATATAACACAATTATCTCATTAATTTAAAAAAGAGTAATAAACCTAGTTTTAAGAAGCTTTATCATAATATCGTCAGATGCTTGTAACAAAGGCATCCCTGACCGGATTTTTGCAGTAAAATTGTGTTACTTTACTCATCGAAAATAGAAAGAATAAGATAGGATGAGAGAGGGGTTTTAATGTCGGATTTTTCCGTTTTTAGTTTGGTTTTAGTTTTAGTTTTGAGATCCGTTCCAATAAGAGCGGATCTTTTTTGTCATTTATATTTTCTTTTGAGAAAAGTTGTCATTAACAGGATCATAAAAATGCCGCTGCCGGCACTACCTGCTTTAGCAAGATAATCTCCATGTTTTACATAAAATGTGAGTCCTGTATTCAGATTGATATCCTGTTTGATAGCAGTGCTTTTCCACCAGGTACTTCTTTTAACGATATCACCTTTCTGGTCAATAAATGCCGATATTCCAGTATTTGCAGAACGTGCAACCCACCTTCTGGTTTCAATTGCTCTTAGTTTTGCATACTGAAGATGCTGATCTTTCCCCGAAGTGTTGCCCCACCATCCATCATTAGTGATGATCGCAATGAACTGAGCATCCTTTTTGATATATCTGGCAACATATTCCCCCCAGATCGACTCATAACAAATAACAGGTGCTGATCCTATACCACTTTGAGAGTAAAAGACTGAGGGTTCATTTTGCCTACCATAGCTCCCCGATGATCCTCCAAATGCGGCAAAAGCAGGTTTCAGGAATGATAATGAATTTGAAAAGGGTGTCTGCTCTACGCCCGGAACCAGTTTTGATTTATGATAAAATTGTAATGTTCCTGAATTTTCAATGAGCACCGCCGCATTAAAAACATCAAAATATAAACCTGTATTTTGATCAAACCTGGCGGTTTCTGTTTGAGCAGTATCATACAGGGCAAAGCTTTCTATTCCGCTGATCAGATTTCCATTTTTATACCTGTTCATAAAGTTTTGTATCCTGATGAAATTTTCATCGCTGCGGAAACTCTTTTCTTCAGTTGCTCTTGATATAGCAGTTTCCGGCCAGATAATATATTCTGTATTATTCTGTGCTACCGAATCTGAAAGAATGATTAACCTTTCGATCTGATCTGCGGCAGATAGTTTCCCGAATTTTTCATAAGGGTCAATGTTCGGCTGTACTACAACAACATTTGCCGGATTCGGCTTTTCTTTATATCCAAAATAGATGATCAGTGAAACAGTAACTGGAATCAGTATAAGAGCTGCTTCGGAAACAGATAAAATCAGAATTTTTCGTTTATCACTACCCGTACGTATCATGCGCCAGATCTCAAATGCCAGAATGTTTGATAAAAGAACCCATAAAGTTCCGCCATATACACCGGTATATTCATACCATTGTACCAGGTAATGTGCTTCAGCAAAACCATTTCCCAGATTCATCCATGGAAAAGCCAGGTCCCAGCTTTGATGTAAGTATTCATAAGCGATCCAAAAACAAACCAGACCGGCATAACTTAACAGCCGGTTGCTTATTAATCTCAGCCGATAATAAAGCCATAATGAAATGGTCATAAGTAATGCACCTAATCCAAACGGGATTAAGGAGATGACCAGAGCAACTCCTAATGGCATGACTGCATTTAATGAGTTGAAAACCCAATAAATGCTTGCTGTATTCCATACGAAAAAACACAGAAATGCAGTACGCCAGATCAGCTTTCCTTTTTTTTGTCTGTCAGAATGGATAATATTTTCAATGGCTTGCAGAACCGGAAGAAATGCAAACAGAAGTATCCAGGCGGTAAATGGAACCGGCGGCCATGCGAACCATAATAAAAAGGCGCTGAATAATGCCAGGCGATAGTTTGCTTTCACTTATAATTGAGATAAGATATCTGCCTTTTTGTTTTCGTATTCCTCCTGACTGATCAGTTGTTTTTCATAAAGTGTTTTTAGCTTCTGCAGTTTCAGGGTCAGCTCATCTTCATGGTCTGTATCAATCGGCTGTGAAGGGTTCTTAACATCACTGACTTCAATATAGGATGCATAATCATCAATGAGGTTTTCATTTTGCATACTTGCATTTGACTGGCTTCCTGTAGCATTTTTGTATTTTTCAAGCTGCTCATTGCAGAACTGATATAATTTGCGGGCCTGAACTTTAGGGATATAATCGATTACTATATTTCCTCCTTTCAGAGGGATAGTCATAAACTTTGAACCAAAAAACTCTTCTTTAAAAGATACTTCTTTGATCTCTGCCCATGTAAAAGTTATATAATTGGTTGTTAAGCCCAGATTTCCCGGAATACAGAAAACGATACGTTTGTTTGTTACAGCAATACAGTCGGGTATCAGTGTAACCGCCGGTTTCTTTTGAATGGCTAAATAAGTTACCGCTTCACCGGAGATAAGCATGTCCCTTAATTTTCCAAGAACCTTCTCTGCGGTTTTTGGATCCTGATCATCCGTTAAATATTGTTCAATCAACATGTTATTCAATTTTAATTGGGCTTATTTGCCAGCTACACAAATAACGATCTCCCCCTTGAGGGTATTATTTTCAAAATAGGTTTTAATTTCTTCCAGTGTTCCCCGTTTTGTTTCTTCAAACATCTTACTGAGCTCGCGCGAAACGGAGGCATGACGCTCCGGACCAAAATACTGCATAAACTCTTCCAGAGTCTTCAGAAGCCGGTGAGGTGATTCATAAAAAATCATTGTCCGGGTTTCTCCTGCAAGTTCCTTCATTCGCGTTTGTCGCCCTTTTTTCACCGGAAGGAAGCCTTCAAATGTAAAGCGGTCTGCAGCAAGACCTGAATTAACCAATGCTGGTACAAAGGCAGTTGCTCCGGGCAGACATTCCAAATCAATGTCATTTCTGATGGCTTCCCTAACCAGCAAAAAACCAGGATCAGATATGGCCGGAGTACCTGCGTCAGAGATCAAAGCTACCTGTTTCCCTTCTTTCAGGAAGCGGATAACCTCGGTAACCGATTTATGTTCATTATGCTGATGATGGGAATAAAGTTTTTTATCTATGCCGAAATGCTTCAGCAGAGGGGCGCTGGTACGGGTATCTTCAGCAAGGATAATATCCATCTCTTTCAGAATCCGGACAGCCCTGAAACTCATATCTTCAAGGTTTCCGATAGGGGTAGGTACGAGATAGAGTTTACCGCTCATTTTTTATAAATTATAAAGGCAATAATCAAGGAAAAACTCCAAAACCAAGCCCAAACTCCAAACAGTTTATATCTTTGTGTAAATTTATTAAAGATGCTGCAAGTTAGTTATATCCGCGAAAATAGAGATGAAGTTTTAAATCGTTTATCTGTAAGAAATTTTAAACAGTCTGAGCTCGTCGATCAGATCATAAAATTGGATGACGACCGTCGTCAGACCCAAACTCTATTTGATTCTGTGTCGGCTGAAGCCAATGCTGCTGCAAAACAGATCGGCGAACTGATGCGCCAGGGTAAGAAGGAAGAGGCAGAATCTATCAAGGCAAAGACAACATCATTTAAAGAACAAATTAAATCGCTTGGCGAAAAGCTTTCAGCCATTGAAATATTACTGCAGAATGAATTAGTGCTGCTTCCTAATCTTCCGCACAGTTCAGTACCAAAAGGTACAGGTGCTGAGGATAATGTGGTAGCTTTTGAAAACGGACAAATCCCCGAACTAATTCCAAATGCACTGCCTCATTGGGAGCTTGCAGCTAAGTATGATATTATAGATTTTGAACTTGGTAATAAGATAGCAGGTGCCGGTTTCCCGGTATATAAAGGTAAGGGTGCAAAATTACAGCGTGCCCTGATTAATTTCTTTCTGGATCATGCAGATGCTGCCGGTTACAGGGAAATGCAACCACCGATAGTTGTAAATGAGGCTTCCGGGTTTGGAACAGGGCAGCTGCCTGATAAAGAAGGGCAGATGTACCATATTACCATGGATAACCTTTATCTTATTCCTACGGCAGAAGTTCCGGTTACGAATCTGTATCGTGATGTAATCCTTAAAGAAGAAGAGCTTCCGGTTAAGAATTGTGCCTATACGCCTTGCTTCCGCCGTGAGGCCGGTTCATACGGAGCGCATGTGCGGGGTTTGAACCGCCTGCATCAGTTTGATAAAGTTGAGATAGTACAGGTTGTTCATCCTGATCATTCTTATCAGGTACTGGAGCAGATGAGTACTTATGTTCAGTCATTACTCCAGGCTTTGGAGCTTCCTTATCGTGTTTTGAGCCTTTGTGGGGGAGATATGGGATTTACATCTGCAAAAACATATGATATGGAAGTGTGGTGTGCTGCACAGGCAAGATGGCTGGAGGTATCTTCTGTATCCAACTTTGAGACTTACCAGAGTAATCGTTTAAAACTTCGCTTCAAGGGTAAAGATGGTAAAGCTCAATTGGCTCATACCCTGAATGGAAGTGCACTGGCTTTACCACGTATCGTAGCTTCTTTACTCGAAAACAATCAGACTGAAAATGGGATCAGAATCCCGGCAAAATTAGTACCATATACCGGTTTCGAATGGATCAACTGATCCGGTCTTATTAATTTAAGGATACCAGCCGTATTTTGCAGATGTTGTTTAATATGGCTCAGGACATGTTTGTAATCTTACTTTATCCTCTTTTAGAGTGCCATAAATAGGTATTTGAACTAAAATCTTATTTGGTATAACGGTTTATTTCTTTATATTGGGACTGATCAAGATCCTGAATTATGAATATTAAGAAAATCCTGATTGCAAACAGAGGAGAAATTGCAATCAGAATTAGCCGAGCCTGTAATGAATTAAATATCCAGACAGCTGCTGTTTATACTTATGAAGATCGTTACTCCCTGCACCGCTATAAGGCAGATGAAGCTTATCAGATTGGTGAGGATAATGATCCGTTAAAGCCTTATCTTAATATTCAGGCCATTATTGAAATGGCAAAATATTGCGGTGCAGATGCGATCCATCCGGGCTATGGGTTTCTCTCCGAGAATCCGGAATTTGCAAGGCAGTGCTCTGAAAATGGTATTGTTTTTATCGGTCCCCGACCTGATGTTATGATAGCTCTTGGCGATAAGATCACGGCCAAAACTGTTGCCAGACAATCAGAAATTCCAATTATTGAAAGTAATGAAATTGATTTAAATACACTGGACGAGGCTTTATCCGAGGCCGGTCGTATCGGCTTCCCAATGATTCTGAAAGCCGCTGCCGGAGGTGGAGGCCGTGGAATGCGGGTTGTCAGAAATGATGAAGAGCTGAAAAAAGCTTTTGGGGAAGCCAGAAGTGAAGCCAAAAATGCATTTGGCGATGACACGGTTTTCCTTGAGAAATTTATTGAGCGGCCAAGACATATTGAAGTTCAGATTGTTGCAGACAGTTATCAGAATGTGATGCATCTCTATGAACGCGACTGTTCGGTTCAAAGGCGATTCCAGAAAGTGGTGGAGGTTGCACCTTCCCTGAACCTGAAAGATGAAACCCGTGAGAAGCTTTATTCTTATGCAGTAAATATTGCCAAAGCAGTAAATTATAACAATGTCGGGACTGTAGAATTCCTGGTCGATTCGGATGAACGGATTTATTTTATTGAGGTTAATCCAAGGATTCAGGTTGAACATACGGTAACTGAGATGATAACCGGGATTGATCTGATCAAGACTCAGATTTATATTGCTGATGGATACCGGCTCTCTGATCCTGAGATCGGACTTGCAGATCAGTCTAAAGTGATGAAAAATGGTTTTGCTATGCAATGCCGTATTACGACTGAAGATCCGACGAATGATTTTAAACCTGATTATGGTACTCTGATTACTTACCGGAATGCAACAGGTTTTGGGGTTCGTCTGGATGAAGGAAGTACCTATCCGGGTATGAAAATCAGCCCCTTTTTTGATTCTATGCTGGTTAAAGTCAGCACACAGGGTCCTACTTTGCAGGATGCCGCCAGAAAAATGAACCGGGCTTTACGGGAGTTCCGCATCAGGGGAGTGAAGAGTAATATTCAGTTTCTTGAGAATCTGATTAATCATCCGGTATTTGTAGAAGGCAGGGCGACTGTCAGCTTTATTCAGGAATATCCGGAGTTATTCCTGATTACCAAAGGACTGGATCGTGGCACAAAGATTTTGTCTTTTCTTGGTGATATTTCTTTGAACGGCAATCCTGATGTCAAAAAGTTTGATCCCGATATCCGGCTGGAAAAACCCTTAGTGCCGGATTTCGACCATCATGCTCCCTATCCGAAAGGTACAAAGGACCTGCTTACTGAAATGGGTGCTGAGGCTTTTTGCAAGTGGCTGAGGGAGGAGAAAAAGATCTATTATACCGATACAACTTTTCGCGACGGACATCAGTCCCTGCTGGCAACCCGGATGAGAACATACGATATGCTTAAAGTGGCTGAGGCTTATGCTAAGCTGCATCCGCAGACTTTCAGTATGGAAGCATGGGGCGGCGCTACCTTTGATGTATGCCTTAGGTTTCTGAATGAAGATCCCTGGGTACGTCTGCAGAAGCTGCGTAAGGCAATGCCTAATATTCTGATCCAGATGCTGATCAGAGGATGTAACGGGGTTGGATATTCCGCTTATCCGGATAATCTGGTGGAATCATTTATACAGAAAAGCTGGGAAAACGGGGTAGATGTATTCCGGATCTTTGACTCTTTGAACTGGATGGAAAATATTGCTCCATGTATTGAGATGGTACGCAAGACCGGAGGTATAGCTGAGGGCTCTCTTTGTTATACCGGCGATATTCTGGATCCTAAACGCAGTAAATATAATCTGGATTATTATCTCCGCCTGGCTAAAGATCTGGAAAATGCAGGTTCTCATATACTGGGGGTAAAAGATATGTCAGGGCTTTTAAAACCTTATGCTGCCAAAATCCTGATTGAAGCCCTGAAAGATACCGTCAAAATTCCTGTTCATTTACATACTCACGATACTTCTTCCCTTCAATCGGCCAGCTATCTGATGGCGATAGAGGCTGGGGTTGATGTGGTGGATTGTGCATTAGGTGCATTATCCGGAATGACCTCCCAACCAAATTTTAATTCTATAGTTGAAATGATGCGGTTCCACCAACGTGAGAATCCGTACGATATAAAATCGCTTAACCAGTTCAGTAATTATTGGGAAGCTGTTCGCGATTATTATCATCCATTTGAATCAGGGATGAAGGCCGGTTCCGCAGAGGTTTATCAGCATGAAATCCCCGGCGGACAGTATTCTAATCTCAAACCGCAGGCTATAGCACTCGGACTCGGAGATCAGTTCGAGGAGATTAAGGAGCGCTATGCCGAAGTTAATGAACTCTTTGGGGATATTGTGAAGGTTACGCCAAGTTCGAAGGTTGTAGGGGATATGGCTCAGTATATGGTGGCTAATCATATTAGCAGGGAAGATATTTTCACTAAGGGTGATCAGATATCTTTTCCCGAATCGGTAGTCTCTTATTTTATGGGTGAGCTGGGGCAGCCGGAAGGAGGATTTCCTGCAGAATTACAGCGCATAGTGCTGAAGGATCGTGTACCAATGACTGAACGTGCAGGAAAGAGTTTGCCTCCGCTCGATCTGGAACAGGATTTCAGCGATTTCAAAATTCAGTTCGGTGCCGATCTTCCTTACACTACTTACTTATCACATAAGTTCTACCCAAAAGTGACAGAGGAATATCTGGAGATATACCGGAAATATGGCGATCTTGATGTGATCCCAACCAGGTATTTTCTTTATGGGATGAAACCCGGTGAGGAAACTACAATTCAGATAGGTCTGGGTAAAACCCTGCTGATCCGGCTTCAGTCAATAGGACCGGCTGATGATAAGGGAATGCGGACAGCTTTCTTCAAACTTAACGGTCAGACACGAAATATTGAGGTACAGGATAAATCTATCAGGGTTGAACGCCAGGAGAACCGTAAGGCTGATAAAGGCAATAATTCACATATCGCTTCTCCATTGCAGGGAATGCTTTCAAAGGTCTTTGTAAAAAAAGGTGATTTAGTTAAAAAGAATCAGCCGTTGTTTATGGTTGAGGCAATGAAAATGGAAACCAATATCGCAGCGGCGCATGATGGTATTGTGGAAAATATTATTCTAAGTCCGGGAACCCTGGTTAATACAGATGATCTGGTGCTTGAATTAAATTAACGTGAGTTCGATATTAGGTTATTAAAAAGATTAATATTTAACCACATAGATTGAATTTATGATGCTTTCAAGGAGACATAGATTGAAAATCACATAGATTGAAGCGAAGCTTCAATTCTATCTCTGTCTAAAATATAGGTTACAAGCAATAAAATGCTATGTTGCTATGTGGTTTTTAAAATGTTATGTCGAGTTCACGTTAAATTAAAGTCTGTCTGCCGGGTTTGATTGTTTAGTTTAATCCGGCAGGTATTGATCTGATCAGACTATTTTCTTTTCCACAACCTGATGAAGGCATTCGTAAACGAGCTGCCCCATGGTGGAACAGTTTTTAAATGCAGGGTTCTTATGATAAGAGGCAAGTTCTTTGGCCAGCTGCCTAAGTTTTTCATCGGGTGCAATAACATCAAGTTTCATCACTTTAAACAATTCCTGCAGCCGGTAATAGCCGGATCTGAATCTGGTGGCAATCAGACTCCGCTCTTCTTCCTGATACTGACGCATGGTTGTTACATCCATATGCTGCATACCGAGCTGCACCAACGGAAGATTTTCTTTGAAGTAATGTGGCAAATACATTTTTAATCTTCCTTCATAAGATTGCTGG
>JBAZHY010000004.1:3069-20293 GCA_041652175.1 Pedobacter sp. | reverse complement strand
TAAGGATATAGTTTTCTGATACGGACTGAAATGAGTCTTTCAGATGCCACTTTTCCCGCTACATGACTAATTGTGCCATGCGAGCATGAAGTCCTCAAATTTCATCTTATTTCCGTCCGGTTTTACGGTGCAGGATTACGCCAAAATTTCCCGGTCTTATTCAATCGGGTTTAGTGGTTTATAAGTTTGCTTACAATACATTATTCAACACTGCTTCAGGGATGTTTTAAAAATCAGCTTAGTGTAAATTAATGTGAACCCGACATAATAAAAACCACACGATCCTGATTACACACGGATGAAATATTTTATGTTTCTATTTAGTGTGCGGACTTATATTTATAGATATCAGAAATTTCTTTGGGAAAGATAAAAATTCTCTTTTTCCGTCATTTTTGCTTTTGCAACTTTTCCTTTATCAGGATAACCTAACAGGTGAAGTGTTCCGTGAATCATTACCCTGTGAAGTTCGTCTTCCTCTTTAACCTTAAAAATGCCGGCATTTTCACGAACACGATCGATGCTTATGAAAATATCACCTGCAATAACTGATTTTTTATCACTGTTATCAAAGGTAATAATGTCAGTAAGGGTATTATGATTCAGGTATTGCTGATTAATATCCAGGAGGTAATTATCGCTGCAGAATATGAAATTTAGTTCGCTCAGTTTATACCCTTCAGCAATTATAGTATTCCGGACCCAATTCCGGATGAATGTCTTTTTCTTTAAGGTAAAATTTGTGTCTTCAGAAAAGAAATGGATAGATAAACTGCTCATTAAATTTTAAAATGGAGTTCAAGCTCATTTCCTCTTGAATTGAATATGCATTGGTCTGCAAGTTTCTTAATAATAAAAACACCTCTTCCTGTCAGGTTTTCAATATTCTCAGGTGCAGTAGGATCTGGTAAGCTATTGAAATCAAATCCATCCCCCTCATCAGATACTGTAAAAATCAGACGCTTATTTTCGATCACCTCAAGATTTATAAATACCTTTTTATCAGCACTTTGTCTGTTTCCATGAACAATGCTGTTAATAACGGCTTCACTTAGGCATGTGAGTACATTAGCATAGATTTCGTTACTAAATCCATACCTGGTACTAAGTTCGTCTATAAAATTTTCGACAATAGTGATACTTTCAATTTTAGAAGGCAATTGAATAGTATACAATGAAGTATTATCCGAATATTCTGTCTGATTGATCATTTATTGCCCGAATTTAAATATTTAAAATAATCTCCCACCTTTATTTTGTAAAATGTATTCAGAGAAGGTGGTATAGTTTTAAGCAAATCGGTTTCCTTTTGCTTAATTTTTTGATACTCCTGCAATAATAGAGAATTTACAGGTGCTAATTGGCTTGCTTCTTTACTTTCTCTGAGCTCATCCTGTTCACGTTCACGCTCAGCTTTTTCTGCTTCAAGTAACTTGCTTAGAATTTCTTTCTGACGTACTAAAGTTTCCTGCTGTATTCTCTTGTTTACGAGATCTGTTTCAGTTTGTTCCATCTCTTTCATCAATTTATCGAGATTACCAAGACTTCCCTTACCATTTTTGTTTTCCATCCGGTTAATTTCCTGCATTGCCTGTCTGATCATTTGCTGTTCTCTGGCCATTTTTGCCAGTTGCTCGCTCATGGTCGAATTCGGATTTCCCTGCTGTCCGGAGTTCTGCATACCTCTTTTTTGCATTTCTTCCCTGGCTTTCTGCATGTTTTGATTTAATTGTTCCTGCATTTTGCTGAGCTGCGAAAGACTTTGTTTCTTTTTACCCTTTCCTCCCGGCCTGGAATTTTGCTGTGCCTGCTGAAGTTGCTCCAGGGCCTCATTTAACATCAATGCCAAATTATTAATCGAGGTTAGCGCAAACTGCTGGCTACGATTTGCCTCAGCTGTTCTTCGTTCACCTAAATTTTCTATAGCTTTTATAATGTTATGATTGATTATTTGCATTTCTTTGTTTACAACCGACTGAATCTGAGGAACTTTTTTACTTAGGGAATATAAACTGTCTTCAATCATTTTAAGGTTAATCTGAATATCCTTTTGTTTTTGAGTCTGCAAAATATAGCCGGGGTCATTTATGTTTATTGAACGAAGGTTTTGCATTGTTTTTTCCTGCTCAAAAGAACTGAATAATAAGTTGTCAAGTATCTCTCTTAATTCTCTTGCGTTTATTTCATTTTCTTTCTCCTCAGCTTCCTCTTGCATATTTTCAAGTTTTTTTGAAAGCTGTTCCATCTGTGATGACACTTTCTTTTGATTTTCTGCGGCTTTGTTCATTTCCTTTTTGATGAGATTTTCGGAAATATTCCTCTGCTGCTGCTCAATCTGTTCCTGTTCCTGTTCCGGATTTTTGAAATCATTTTTCTGCCCGAGTTCATTGTTTTTTTCTTCGAGCTTGTTTAACTCTTCTTTTAATTCTTTAAACGCATCATTTATTTCATTTTGTTCCCTCTTCAATTGTTGATTATCGGTACCCTTATCCTGTGTCTTATCAGAAAGATCTTTCTGTTCCTTTGCCAGTTTATTGAGTTTTTCAATGGCCTCAGTAAGCTTTTGATCAAATTCAAGTTGTTTATAAAGTTCTAAAATCCTGTCAAGTTCTTTTTGCAGCGATTTATTATCCATCTGCATTTTAGAGAGCTCTTCCTGAGTCAGATTTTTATTATTTTTTTCAAGAAGTTTTTCAATATTTTTCAGGATCTCACGGGTTTTTTCGTCCAGAACATTATTAAAAAGCTCCTCAATCTGTTTTTGCTTTTCCAGAATTTTTTCATTCTGTTCGCTGTTCTCCTTTAACTCAAAAATATTCTGTTTATTTTCCTGTTGAATTTCCTTTACCAGATTTTCGAGCTCTTTTTGTTTTTGAAGAAGGTTTTCCATACGTTTTTTCTCTTCATATGAAAGTTCTTTTTTGTTAAGCAGGTCTTGATTTAAACGTTTTGTTTCTTTTTCGAGTTTGGATGCCTCTTTGATGGCAGATTCCATTTTCTCTTTAATCTGCTTTCCATTATCTTCCAATTCTTTGCTGATTTCTTTTTCTGAAGGAAGTTTGAAAGTTTTTACAATTGATCTTACAGCTTTGGGGCCATTAACGCCATCATTATCAAATATTTCAAAATAATATTCGATCTGATCTCCTGCAGATGCACGGGCTTCTGTTGCATTCCAAACATGGTAAAAAGTACTCTGCAGACCATTCTTGTCAAACTGAATACTTTTACTTTGTGTTTTTTCGTTGCTTTGTGAATCAGCTGAAAGTATTCTGTAATTGAAGTTGAGTTTGGTGAATCCATGATCATCATTCACCTGGCCGATAAAATAAAGAAGTTTTGAATTGACAGAATCCTGTCGTTCAGAGACCTCAATTACCGGAAGAAGATCAGGAATTACTTTAATTTGATAGGTGAATGATTCGGAAGATCTGATATCTTTATTTATGGGTCTTACTTCATAACTTATATCTTTCCTTGCCTGATGTGAAAAACTGAATAGGTTCTTTTCAGATTCCCTGATCAGAAATGACTTGTTTTCAATTTTAACATCCAACTGCTCACTATTATCTGCCCTGAACTTCCATGTTATAGAAGAGCCCTCAGGAATCAGTAAATCGCCCGTATTTTCAAATTTTTCATTGCTTTTATTAAGGTAAGCAGGATAGTTAATAAATACATCAAAATTCAGAAGGGAAGGTTTAGGCTTAACTTCTATCTGAAACTCCTGAGAGTTGAATCCACCTGCAGAAAGGCGTATTTTCTTATTTTTTTGAAGGTTTTTAAAACTATAGTTGAAGTTTAGAATATTTTCCTTATTCAGTTTATAGGTATTAGGGCCATCTTCAAGAAATAATTCAGCAGGAATCTCATGGCCATTTAGCTTTACTCTCAGTTCAAAATCACTGCCTTGTACCACACTTAAGTCCTTATTGATTATCTCAAATGTAAAAGGTGCTTTTTTAACGAAATTTCGATTATGGTAAATCAGTCTTTCAGTACTTTCACTTAAAATAGAGGGTGATGCAAAAAATATTAAAATAAGAATAGCTATAGGTGCCAGGACATATTTAAGATATTTTCGGTTGTTACTGATGTGAATAGCTGAACTGAAGGGAACCGGTCTGAGTTCAGCAATTTTCTGATTGATGCTTGCTTCAATTAATGTTCTTTGATCGGGCTTAAGCTCAGAAAGCTGTTTTAGTTGAAGGGTGTTTATCAGCTTATCTTTTACATGACTGAAGTGCTGACCTATAATTGTTGCAGCTTGTTCATGGCTGATTGTTTTTCCCAGTTTATAATAAGAAAGCAGGGGAAGAATGATATAGCTTATTAAAACAAAAAGATTTCCGCAAATAAATGTATAGAAAAGAACGCTACGGATATTCTGACTAAAATGACCCAGATATTCGGCAATAGCAATGAGGATATAGGCAGCTAATAGGGAGCTAATCATAAAAATAGCACCCTTAACAATTTTGTTCAGGTAATATTTGCGAATAAATCCGTCAATTTTCTGTATCAGGTAGACGTAGTTTACTTCTGATCCCCTCATAATTTCTGATTACGTCAATTATAAACATGAAATTAATGAATTTATTACTTAAGTTTATTTTAATGGATCGAAAGTATTTTAATCAGAAATTGCTGCAATCATCTCTTTTTGAGTAAGATTACATTGGCGACCTTACGTTCACCATAATGATCCCATTTTTTATTATCTGTTGGGTAATTAACAATGCCGTTTTCGCCGTAATTGTGAATCCATAATGTTGTTGAACCTCCTCCATCTAAGTTAATCGCATCATCAGCATTAATCCATTGCATCAATTTTCGTAATTCGAAGAGGCTCATTCCTGCGGAATTCTCATTTCTTCCGTCAACAGTAATTAAAAGAACCCTTTTGTTTTTAGTAACAGCCACCGCAGTTCTTGGGTGCCGGGTTTTATTAAATGTATTATTTGTATCCAGATTTTCATTTTTCCCGTTCATGATAAGGAGCGGACCACTAACCATAATATCCTCAGCATCGAGCTGGTTTTCCCAATTTTTCTCTCCATTCCATTTGACAATATTTAGTTTTCCGTTTTTTATTGCCACTGCCGACTTTTGATGAATTGCCCGTAAATTGGATTTACCCAAACGGTTTTCATTAATAAGTTTACCATCAGATTTTATAAGGTCTACAGAACCTCCATTGGCCATGTCAAAAAATGTTCCGTTTAGTGCCGCAATTGCATTTGACCTTTGGCCATATTCACTGGTAGGAATTAGTTTTTTAGGTTCATAACCCAAATCAAACTCCAGCTTCTTCCGCTGTTTGATCTCAAGAATACTCACATTCTGATTAGAGTTGAATAAAGTATTATTGAAGCAAAATGTTTTGAGATGAACACCGGCAGCAATTTTTTGTTTTTTCCAGTCGGCATTAATCACTGAAACTGAATCAGATTGTGCGAAAAGGGAAACGCTTAAACCTGCTGAAAGGAAAATGAAGAATATGAAAGTTTTCATTTGTTTATTTTTTGTTATTTAAAGGCGATGAACCTGCCTGCGGGTTTTGGTAAAATCATGATGGTTTCATAGTAATATTTATTCAGCAAATTTATTGATTAGGAATTAATAAAAAGCCCCATTCCGATTAAAGAATGGGGCCTTAGTATCTGACTGAATTTATTTTTTCGGATCCAGCGCTTTTTCAATTCTGGCCAGTATATCTTCCAAATGAGATTTTAGTACCGGATTTGAATATTTAGGAAGGGCTGCTTTTACCTGAACAGATAAAGTTTTAAGCTCTTGTCTGGCCATTGGTCTGATGTCGGATTGGGAGACATCTATCTGAGGACCGGCAAATGCAGCAAACTGCGGGGAAACAGGGGTTTCATCTGCAGTTAATAAATATTCCATTCTTTCAATATATGCTCTTTGCAGGTTACGACGATAAGTATCGGAATTTGCTCCGGTTTTTAATTCAGACCAGATACCATTACGTAAATCCGCAAATAACTCGGTCATAGGATATGCTGTATCACCATTTTTAGCCGAGTTATCGATTACACGGGTTAAGCGACTAAAATCAAGTATCCCATTTAAGATGCCAACTTGTGTTCTTCTTAGCCGGTCAACTATTCCGGCATTGTCAAATTTATTCAGGATAGCCGGATCCAGCATCCAAACCGGAGTTTTGAAAGCATTATCATTCAGGAACTTAAGAGCTTCTTTTTGTTTGGATTTCGATACGTGGGTATAAACCGGCCCATTTTGCTCATAGGTTTTGTCGTTTTCATATATACCTCCAATATTTGAACGTACATGACCCATATAGCGGTTCCACTGACCTAAAATTTCACCATGAATTTCTTTCAGGTTATCGTAAGGTTTTCCTTCCTCATAAGTCCATTTTTCAATGTTTGGAAGGATCCGCTTGAGATTAGCAATGCCATAAGCAGAAGCCTTCATAGCATCATCACCTAAATCTTCAGATTGAGAGCGGGGGTCAATTGGGTTTCCGGTTTGCTGACCATAAAAATAAACCGGATTACCTGCCCTTTCAATAGTCCATTTATTCAGAATAGCAGCCTCTTCTTCCGGGGTTTTATTTTCGAACCAGCTGTATCCCCATTTAACAGCCCATTTATCGTATTCGCCGATACCTGGGTATAAAACAACACCTTCATCTCCGGGCTGGGCGATATAATTGAAACGTGCATAATCCATAATGGAAGGTGCTGTTCCGCCCATTCTTTTAGTGAATGATGCTGAACGTAAAGAATCTACAGGATAGGCTACACTTGATCCGAAATTATGAGGTAATCCAAGAGTATGGCCAACTTCATGTGCTGAAACAAAACGGATTAATTGTCCCATCAGCTCGTCTTTAAATTTTGGATTTCTCGCTTCAGGATTAATTGCTGCGGTTTGTACGAAGAACCAGTTACGAAGCAGATTCATTACATTATGATACCAGCCAATATCCGATTCCATAATTTCTCCTGAACGGGGATCAGAAATATGCGGCCCGTATGCATTGGCGATATTTGATGCAAAATAACGGATAACAGAGTAGCGGGCATCTTCAGGCGACCAGTCAGGGTCGTTAGCCGGTGGTTCAAGGGCAGTTATTGCATTTTTAAAACCTGCTGCTTCGAAAGCAGCATTCCAGTCTTTTACACCCTGAATCAGATAGGGTCTCCATTTAACCGGAGTTGCAGGATCGATATAGTAAACGATTTGTTTTTTAGGTTCAACCAGTTCACCACGTTTATAGGCTTCAGGATCCTTTGGTTCCAGCTTCCACCGGTGAATATAGCGGGTTACTTGTGCTTTTTGGGCATCCAGACCATAATCAGTCTGGCTTTGTCCGAAAAATCCCACTCTATCATCTGAAAAACGTGGTTTAAAAGGAACTTTAGGCAGTAACAACATTGAGTTGTGGATTTCAACTGTTATTGATCCTAAAGTTTTATCACCCGGAGGGTCAGTGGCACGATATGTTTTTAATGAACGGACTTCAACATTAATGGGGAAAGGCTTAATTGTATCTATATAAGTTCGGCTTTCATCCAAAGTAGTTATTTTATATTGAGTTCTGACTTGCTGAGGTAATCCAATCGATTGTACATCTTTTAAATAAAGATCGGTTACATCAATTACAACAGAATTTGAATCTTTGTTGATTGCCTTAATCTCAAATGAAGAAAGCACTGCTTCCAGATTAGAGTTTTTAACTGATTGCAGCATATCTGAATTCTCTGCAGCAATATTTCTGTATGAAGGTATTCTGATAAGCACCTGTTTATCCCTCTTCTGCCATTTCCAGATTTGCTCATTTAATTCTTCACCTCCGTAAGTACCGTCAACAGTTGGTGTTTTTGAATATCTTGTAACCACCAGCATTTCGCGGTTGAATAATGAATCAGGAATCTCATAGAAATATTTACCATCCAGACGATGGACTTTGAAGAGACCGATATCGGTTTTTGCCTTGTCTGTAATAACTTCTTTATAAGGTTTTATTCCGCTTTTAGGTGCAGGAGGTGTTGCCGGTTTCGCTGCTTCTGGTGCAGGGGCATTGCTTTTTTTTCGATCCTGGGCCTGTAAATTGTTCAGACTGGAGGCAATTGCTAATGCAGTGAATGCCGCAAACCGGAGTTTGCGTAAATTATTTGTCATACTTATTTTAATTATTGGTTAATTATTGGTTAATTATTTAGCAAGCTACAAAAATATAATTTGCACTGATTAATGGATATAATTTCATCCCTGAATAAAATTCATTTTTTAAAACTTAAATTCTCTTTTTTAGTCTCAGGATAATTCTTTCAATTGTTTGTGAATTTATCCTTTTCATTAAAATCAAATCTCTATGCATAACAGATAAAAGAAAATATGCTTATCTGATAAGCTTTTTTAACAACCTGTTTCTTTTAAACCAACTGCTAATATAAATAGACTCAAAAACCATTAACAGGTTATGTGGCAAGACCTGATATTACGAATGAATGACAAACAGCATTCGATAATTCTTTACTAATTTTAGATTAGTAATTTCATCCCCATATTGATTTCGCTTATATTTTTGAGATAAGGTCCTTCTAAATTTTATAAAGAGATTAAACATGTTGTTTTAATTCTGAGGATACTTTGAATGCCGAATGTTTATGACCAAACGGTATAGAAAAGTATATCATAATTCCGAACTTTGATAAAATTAAATGGAGAATAAAAAAAATATTTCCCTCTTTTTTGGTGGAACTGCCTATTTGGGTATACCTCATAATGATGAATTCAGAAAGCTATTTATCAGAGGTATGGAGATTTATGGTGTAAATCACGGAGCCTCCAGAAATAATAATATAACGCTGGATATTTTTTCAATTGCTGAAAAAGAAGCGGCAAGACGGTTTGGGGCTCCGCATTCAATTATCATTTCCAGCGGATATCTTTCAGCGCAACTTGTTATTCAGAATTATAGATCTTCCCATAAGCTGATTTATGCTCCGGAAACACATCCGGCATTGTGGTTGGGAATTCCGGATCCACCGAAGCTGAAGTTTAATGAGTGGGCAGAACAGACTGTTCAGTTAGTTAATAGCTGTTCAGAACCATGCATGATCATTAGCAATTCTGTTAATAATTTGATTCCTGAGATTTATGATTTCAACTGGCTTAAAAGAATCGATCCATCCCATGACGTGACGCTTTTGGTAGATGATTCGCATGGTATTGGCATTACCGGTGAAAACGGCCAGGGAGTTTTTAAAGAACTGCCCAATCTTGCAAAAATAAAAACTATTGTAATTTCTTCATTGGCTAAAGCATTGGGTACCGATGCAGGAATTATTTTGAGTGATCTAAATACTGTTCGTGAATTACGAAATACACCCATTTATGCAGGAAGTTCACCTCCTTCACCGGGTGCCTTATTTGCCTTTACGAATGCAGAAACTATTTATTCTAATGAGTTGAAGAAACTGCGTCATAATTTAAGATTATTCACAGATCTGCTGATTTCTAAGGAGAAGCTGTTCTTTATACCTGACTTTCCGGTTTTTTTAGTGCCTGATGATCAACTTGCCGTCCATCTCAAAAAAAATGGCATAAACTTTTCGTCTTTTCCATATCCTGACCCTAAAAGTAAGTCGCTTCATCGTATTGTGATCAGCAGTATTCATACAACTGAAGAGTTAGGGATTCTGGCAGGCTTAATTAATGAATTTAAATCTTAAAGATCTTCAAAAGGAATGTCCATCAGTTCAAAATTTCTCCAGCCAATAAAGTCAAAGTGCCACCATTCATTCTTTAACACTCTGAAATTATTCTTCTCCATTAGGCTACGTAACAGTTCCCTGTTTTTAATCACGTTTTCAGAAAGATCTTTAAAATCTGATGCGGCTTCAGGAGAAAAACTATCGTAAGGGGTTGGCATAGCCAGTTCTTTTCCGGTTTTAAGATCAATTAAAGTAAGATCTATCGCACATCCCCGGTTATGTCTTGAGCCGTCTTTGGGATTTGCAACAAAGCTTTTATCATTTGCAATGGCAAAGAATCTGGTAGTAACAGTATAGGGGCGATATCCGTCAAAAATTTTAAGACCAAGTCCTGATTTTTTCAGTTCATTCTGAACTTTTTTCAGTGCTTCTGCTACCGGTCTCCTTGCAAAAGCCCTGGCCTGGCTATAAACAGCCTGTCCGGTAAAGTTATTTTTGGTAGCGTACCGTATGTCCAGTTTAATTCCCGGAATGTATTTTTTGAGCTCCACCAATTCCTTATCAGGATCTGCTTTAACATATTCCTTATATGCTTCAAGATCATTAATAATCTGAAGTCCGAATGGATTAGGTTTCTGGGCCTTTGCTTCAGCAATTCCGAGCAGCAAGAAGAAAACCAGGATCTTCTTCATCAGCGATTGGAAACAACTAAAAGATCCAGATCTTTCATTGGAATGTTGAAGCGGTCTGACAAGTCTTTATTTGTAAGTTTACCCTGATAAAGATAGATTGCATTTCGGATACCTGGTTTTTCCCAGATCAGATTCATAATGCCACCCATTTCTCCAATATCGAGGATAATAGGGGTAAAGATATTAGTTAAGGCATAAGTTGCAGTACGCGAAACCCTCGATGCAATATTCGGAACACAATAATGAATAACATCATATTTTCTGAATATGGGTACGGTATGGTTGGTTATCTGAGATGTTTCAAAACACCCTCCCTGATCGATACTGACATCAATAATTACTGAATTTGGTTTCATTTTACTCACTGTTTCTTCTGAAACAATACAGGGACTTCTTCCATGGCTGGCCCGAATTGCCCCAATGGCAACGTCACAGCTACAAATCGCTTTATGAAGAACTACCGGCTGAATAACAGATGTAAAAACCCTGCTGCCAATATTATTCTGCAGGCGGCGAAGTCTGTAGACTGAACTGTCAAAAACCTTTACTTCTGCACCGAGGGCTATTGCTGTCCGGGCGGCATATTCACCGACTGTTCCTGCACCCAGAATAACAATTTCTGTTGGTGGCACCCCGGTAATTCCACCAAGCATCAGTCCCTTGCCTTCGAAAACATTGCTTAAATATTCTGCTGCAATCAGAACAGAAGTTGTTCCTACGATCTCGCTCATTGCCCTGACCACACTTAAAATATTGCCCTCATCACGCAGATATTCAAACGAAAGGGCTGTTATATTTTTCTTCATCATGGCATGAAGAAGTTCGGGTTTCATAGTCGACATTTGAAGGGCAGAGAATAAAGCCTGTCCCATCTTCATCATTTCGACTTCTTCGGGGGTCGGGGGAGCGATTTTGATAATCAGGTCGGCTTTATAAACTTCCTTTTTATCGTAAACAATTCTTGCACCCTGCTCACTGTAATGATTATCATTAAAGTTTGCAGCAATTCCGGCGCCCGCTTCAATAACTACTTCATGTCCATTCTGAACAAGTAATCCAACTGATAAAGGGGTTAGGGCAATTCTGTTTTCCTGAAAAGAGGTTTCTTTAGGAATACCGATATAAAGACTATTTTTTTTATTCTTAACCTCTAACATCGCCTCCTGCGGTTGCATCATGGCCTGTTTTGCAATGTCAGAAAACTCACTCTTCATTTAGGTTTCAATAAGGAAATGGAAGGTACGAATTTTTTAAAAAAGCCGGGGAAAAAGTGGATTATATTTTGTCGGCATTGATAATCCGATGACCATCTTCATCCTGATTAATTCTGATCCGGATGTAATGCAGCGGCCAGAGGTTTTGGATCATTTCGGGCCATTCAATAAAACAATATTCCCCTGAATCCAGATATTCTTCAAAACCGATATCGAAGGCTTCATTTTCATTTTTTATTCGAAAAAAATCGAAATGATAAACTTTTCCTCCCGGATATTCATATTCATTAACAATTGAATAGGTCGGACTGCTTGCAGTGTCAAGAACACCAAGTTTCCGGCAAATTTCTTTAATGAATGTGGTTTTACCTGCACCCATTTCCCCTTCAAAGAGAAAAATCTTTTCATTGGCAGCAAAATTCAGAAGTGCAGAAGCCGCTTCCGATAGTTCAAGCTCACTGTTTAGTTTAATTTTCATAAACACGGTATATTCAGGATAGCTTATTTGGGACTATAAGTTGCGTAAGGAACGATCATTTCTTCCATGGAGATTCCTCCATGCTGAAATGTTTCATTATAATAATTTACAAACTGATTATAGTTATTCGGATAAACGAAATAGCTGTCCTCTTTGGCAAAAATAAAGCTTGAACTCATGTGAAGCTTAGGTAATTTAGCTTCATGAGGGTTTTTGATATGAAATACCTCTTTGGAATTAAAATTCAGGTTTTTACCCTGTTTATATCTTAAGTTCGAATTGGTATTCCGATCGCCGATTACTCTACTTGGATGTTTAACCCTGATCGTTCCATGATCTGTGGTAATGATCAGCTTTATTTTCTTTTGCGATAGTTTTTTTAATGCCTCCAATAATGGGGAATGTTCAACCAGGAAAGTGTCAGGGAGCGGTAGGCAGCCTCATCATTTGCCAGTTCCCGGATCATTGCCATATCAGTTCGGGCATGCGAAAGCATATCTACAAAATTATAAACAATCACATTCAGATCGTTTCCCATCAGGTTATTGAGGTTATCTATAATGCCTTTACCTTGTTCAAAGGTTAATATTTTATTGTACGAGAATTTACAGTCCCTGCGCATTACCCGTTGAATTTGATCTGCAAGAAATTTTTCTTCATACAGATTCTTTCCACCCTCATCTTCATCATTTTGCCACATATCCGGAAAACGACGTTCCATTTCCAGAGGCATCAGTCCTGAGAAAATGGCATTCCTGGCATACTGGGTTGCAGTTGGTAAAATGCTGTAATAGCTATCTTCCTCCTCAATCCGGTAATAATCCATTAATAATGAATTGATCATTTTCCACTGATCATAGCGAAGATTATCTATCAAAATAAAGAAAGTAGGCTTTTGGGGTTCAAGTGCCGGAAAAACCTTTTTCACAAAAAGCTGATTCGAGGTTACAGGTCCCTCTTCAGGCTTTTTACACCAGTTCAGATAATTTTTTTCAATAAACTTTGAGAACTGAACATTGGCTTCTGATTTCTGTACTGTCAGTATTTCATGCATACCTTCATCTTCCAGCTTTTCAAGTGAAAGTTCCCAGTACACCAGTTTTTTATAAACATCTACCCATTCTGAAAAACTCAGCTTTTCATTAAGTGTCATACCCAGGGTTCGAAAATCCTGGCGATAGGCCATGGAGGTCTTTTCGCTGACAAGCCTTTTATTGTCGATCAGCTTCTTTATAGTCAGAAGAATTTGTTTTGGATTAACCGGTTTGATAAGATAATCATCAATTTTAAAACCGATTGCGTCTTCCATCATATATTCTTCTTCATTTTTGGTAATCAGAACAATAGGAACATCGGGGTCAATAGTTTTAATTCTGGCAAGGGTTTCCATACCCGTAAGGCCGGGCATATTCTCATCCAGAAAAACAAGATCAAAATGTTCCTTATTGAAAATCTCTAAAGCATCATTACCGTTTGTTACAGTACTGATTTTATAGCCTTTTTCATTCAGAAATAATATATGTGGTTTTAACAGATCGATTTCGTCATCGGCCCATAATATCGTTGTTTCCTGCATTTCAACGTAAAATTAACAATTTCTGAACCTCTAAACTCATAAATACGTTCAATTGTCATTAAAATTAACAATTTTTGTGTCTTTAGATTCGTATTTTGAATAAGAAGAAAATAATCAACGATCCGGTTTACGGTTTTATTACCATTCCTTCTGAATTAGTTTATGACCTGATACAGCATCCATATGTTCAGCGATTGCGCTATATCAAGCAATTGGGAATGACTCATTTGGTTTATCCGGGAGCTCTTCACACAAGATTTCATCATGCTTTAGGAGCCCTTCACCTGATGGGTCTGGCTGTTGAAACTATCAGAAGTAAGGGTCAGGCAATATCTTATGAAGAGGAAGAAGCGGTCAGCATTGCTATTTTACTTCATGATATTGGTCACGGGCCTTTTTCTCATGCTTTGGAACATACCATTGTAGATGGAGTTTCTCACGAATATATTTCCGCTTTACTGATGAATAATCTTAACCGTGAATTTGCCGGCAGACTTTCATTGGCGATTGAAATTTTTAACAACAGATATCCCAAAAAATTCCTCCATCAGCTTGTTTCCGGACAATTGGATATTGATCGAATGGATTATCTGAACAGGGATAGTTTCTTTACAGGTGTATCGGAGGGTGTGATCAGCTTTGATCGTATTATTAAAATGATGGATGTTGTTGATGATCAGCTTGTTATAGAAGAAAAGGGAATTTATTCAGTAGAAAAGTTTCTGATTGCACGGAGGTTGATGTACTGGCAGGTATATCTGCATAAAACAGTAATTGCTGCTGAACAAATGCTTGTAAAGATACTGGAAAGGGCAAAAGAGTTATCCTTAGGTGGAAGAAATCTATTTGCAAGTCCGTTTTTTTCATACTTTCTGAAACATTCAATCGGAAAAGCTGAATTCAGCAATGATCCGGGGAATATTGAAATGTTTACCAGGCTTGATGATAATGACATTTTCACCTCTCTGAAAGTATGGGCTGATAATGAAGATAAAATACTTTCTATTCTTTGTACACATTTCATCAGCAGGAATCTTTATAAAGTAGAAATTACAAACGAGCCTCCTTCGAATGATAAAATCAATGAACTATCAGCAAAAGTGATCAATAAGTTTGGTATTTCAGAAGATGACAGCTCATATTTCGTATTTACTGATACCATAAAAAATAATGCCTATAGTGTAGGTGATGGAAGCATCAAAATCCTTATGAAGGATAGTTCTATTCAGGATATTACCAAGGCTTCTGATAATTCAAATCTGGAAGCATTAGCCGGAACAGTACAGAAATACATACTTTGTTATGTAAAAGAGCTGAAAAATTAATAATTGAAACACGAACATTTCAAATTTGTTCGTTAACTTTTAACACATAAATTTGCCAGATGCAAATAACTGCACATCAGATTGGAATTTTACTCGAAGGAACTGTTGATGGTAACCCTGAGGTGACAGTAAATAAGCTAGCCAAGATCGAAGAAGCGACCAAGGGTTCTTTATCATTTCTGGCAAATTCTAAATATGAACAATACGTTTATAGTTCAGGAGCATCAATAATCATTGTAAATGAGGATTTTGTTCCTGCCCAGCCAGTTAATGCTACTTTAATCAGGGTTAAG
This sequence comes from Pedobacter sp., assembly GCA_041652175.1. Lineage (GTDB taxonomy): Bacteria > Bacteroidota > Bacteroidia > Sphingobacteriales > Sphingobacteriaceae > Daejeonella. Next base: position 5,005 of record JBAZHY010000004.1, on the reverse strand, counting down.
AATGCCTACAGTGCATTTTCTGTGCTCCTGAATAAATATGAAGAACTAACCAAGTCCAAGAAGGTTGGTATTGAAGATCCCAGTTTTATTCATCCAACTGCTAAAATCGGAAAGGATGTATATATCGGTGCTTTTGCCTACATCGGGCCTAATGTTGAGATTGGTGATGGAAGTAAAGTCTATCCGAATACTTACCTGGCAGATAACGTGGTTATTGGTAAAAATGTAACTTTGTATGCCGGTGTGAAGGTTTATTTTAACTGTATTATTGGAGATAGCAGTATCATTCATTCGGGCGTAATTATTGGAAGTGATGGTTTTGGTTTTGCGAGTAACGGGGGTGAGGGTTATCGAAAAGTTAGTCAGATTGGAAACGTTATTATAGAAGAAAACGTTGAAATAGGATCTAATACCACTATTGACAGGGCCACTATGGGGTCAACTATTATTCGAAAAGGGGTAAAACTTGATAATCTGATTCAGATTGCACATAACGTCGAAATAGGATCAAATACAGTAATTGCGGCTCAAACCGGAATATCAGGAAGCACTAAAATTGGTGAAAACTGTGTAATCGGAGGCCAGGTCGGTATAGTTGGACATATTACTATAGCAAATGGCAGTAATATCGGAGCTAAATCAGGAGTTAATAATTCAATTAAGGAAGAGAATAAAAGTTGGAATGGTCATCCGCTGGCAACTTACAGGGAATCTTTAAAATATCTGGTCGTTACCAAACGTCTGCCTGAACTTGAAAAAAGAATTGAAGAGCTTGAAAGTATTTTAAAAGAACGCCTAAAATGATCGATTTCTGACTTGATCAGAGTAATGCTATGAATGTAAAACAAAAAACAATTAAATCTGAAATTTCTGTTAATGGGGTTGGTTTGCATACCGGACTACCGGCTACAATGACTTTCAAACCTGCACCGGAAAATCACGGTTATAAGTTTAAGCGGATCGATTTACCGGATTCACCGGTTGTTGAGGCCGATGTTGATAATGTATCGGATACATCACGTGGTACAACCCTGACTCAGAATGGTGCAAGTGTGCATACCGTTGAGCATGTACTTGCCGGTTTGGTTGGTTTAGAACTCGATAATGTGCTTATTGAACTCGATGGACCAGAGATTCCGATAATGGATGGTAGTTCAATCGAATTTGTTGAAGCATTGGAGAAGGTTGGTTTTGTAGATCAGGATGCAGACAGGGAATGTTATAGTATTCCGCATAATATCCATTATTCTGAACCCGACCGTAAAGTTGAAATGGTTGCCATGCCATTAGACGATTACCGTTTTACTTGCATGATTGATTATAATTCACCCGTTTTAGGTAGCCAACATGCAGCAATTACAACCATTTCTGAATTTAAGAAGGAAATAGCTTCATGCCGTACATTTTGTTTTCTGCATGAACTTGAAATGTTACTGAAACATAATCTGATTAAGGGTGGAGACCTGAATAATGCTATTGTTGTTGTTGATAAAGAGGTGAGCAAGGATGAGCTGAAAGGATTAGCCAGGCTTTTTAACCGCGATGATATTGATATAGCCAGAGAGGGAATATTGAATAATATTGAACTTCGTTATCAGAATGAGCCTGCCCGTCATAAACTATTGGACATGATCGGTGATCTTGCCCTCGTTGGAGTTCCTTTAAGAGGACATATTATGGCTGCAAGGCCCGGACATGCAGCGAATGTGGCATTTGCTAAAAGGATTAAGGCGCAGATAAAGAAGGACAGAACCAAAAAGCACGTGCAGGTCTATGATCCGGCTGCAACCCCTTTATATGATGTGGTTCAGATTATGAATATTCTGCCACACAGGCAACCTTTTCTGTTTATTGATAAAATTCTGGAACTTTCCAAAACCCACGTTGTGGGAGTTAAGAATGTAACCATGAATGAGGAGTTTTTCAAAGGACATTT
>JBAZHY010000004.1:0-3059 GCA_041652175.1 Pedobacter sp. | reverse complement strand
CCCCGGTATTACCGGGAGTGGTTCAGATTGAGGCTATGGCCCAGACTGGTGGAATTCTGGTTTTAAGTACTGTACCTGATCCCAGAAATTATCTTACTTATTTTTTAAAGATTGATAAAGTAAGATTCAGGGCGCAGGTATTACCCGGTGATACCATAGTGTTCCGCTGTGACTTAATGGAACCTATCAGAAGAGGTATCTGCCAGATGAGGGGTATCGGTATGGTTGGTGAAAAAGTGGTGGTGGAAGCAGAGATGATGGCACAAATTATCAGAGTAAAAGAAACTGAAGCAAAAGCATGATCCAACCCTTAGCTTACATTCATCCTCAGGCCAAAATTGCTGAAAATGTAGTAATCGAACCATTTGTTACCATTTACAAAGACGTAGTCATTGGTGAAGGTACCTGGATTGGATCGAATGTCACTATTATGGATGGTGCCCGTATTGGTAAAAACTGCCGTATTTTCCCCGGCGCTGTAGTTTCTGCCCCTCCTCAGGATTTGAAATATAAAGGCGAAGCCTCCACAGTAACAGTGGGTGACAATACCATTATCCGTGAATGTGTTACTCTGAACAGGGGAACGGCACTGGATAAAAATACAACTACTATCGGATCTAATTGCCTGCTAATGGCCTATGTTCATATTGCTCATGATTGTGTGATAGGAGATAATGTCATCATTGCTAATTCGGTACAGCTTGCCGGACATATTGAGGTGCAGGATTATGCTTTTATTGGTGGTACCTCTGCCGTTCATCAGTTCGTATCTATTGGTGCACACTCTATTATTTCGGGTGGTTCTCTTGTACGTAAAGATGTGCCTCCCTATACAAAAGCTGGAAGAGAACCTTTATCTTATGTTGGTATAAATTCTGTCGGTTTGAGAAGAAGAGGTTTTACATCTGATCAGATTAATGAGATTCAGGATATATACCGGACTATTTTTCTTAAGAAATATAACATTACCAAGGCATTGGATATTATTGAAACAGATCGCGAACCTACAGAGATCCGTGATGAGATTATTGATTTTATCCGAAACTCAAACAGAGGGGTAATGAAGGGTTTTGGTAATTCCTAAATCCCGTTCCTGAAAGAACTGCAGCCGATATGAAAATTAGTCTGGATAAAATTGGACGCCGGTTTAACCGTGAGTGGATCTTCAGAAATATTAGCTGTGAGTTTGAAAGTAACCATTCTTATGCTATTCTTGGTGCCAACGGAACCGGTAAATCAACATTGCTTCAGATTATTTCAGGTAGTTTGAGTAGTTCTGAAGGGGATATAAGATACTTTCACCCGGATAATGAAATATCTCAGGAGAGTATTTTTACTTATCTGAGTCTTGCTGCTCCTTACCTCGAACTGATTGAAGAATTTACACTGTCTGAATTAATTGATTTTCATTTCAAATTTAAAAATTACAGGAAAGGACTTGATAAGTCGGGGCTGATAGAATTCCTTGGTTTAAAGAGCTCGGAGTTCAAAGCTATTAAGAACTTTTCTTCCGGTATGAAGCAAAGAGTAAAGCTTGCATTGGCTTTCGGCTCAGATACGGAAATTATTTTGCTGGATGAGCCTACATCCAATCTTGATAAACAAGGTTTTGAATGGTATCTGGATCTGGTCTCAGAGTTCTCATCAGACCGTTTATTGATCGTATGTTCCAATCAGGAACATGAGTATCAATTCTGTACTTCCCGTTTGAATGTAACAGACTTTAAATAAACTCTGACTATCAATTGTTTAATGTATTCCGAAAATTCAAATCGCTGTTGGATTTTTTGTTTTTTGCCCTTATCTTTGCGGCTCGAAACCAGTATTACATATGGCAAAAGCTTCAGAAATAAAATCCGGAAATATTCTACGTTACAATGGTGAATTAGTGACAGTTGATGAAATTATTCACCGTACCCCCGGTAAAGGAGGCGCTTTTTATATTGGTAAACTGCGTAATATCAAAACTGGAAAAATTGTTGAAGCCAGATTAGGAACAGACGAGCAGGTTGAAATTTGCCGTGTTGAAACTAATGATTATCAGTATCTATACGAGGAAGGGGATTATTTCATCGTAATGGATAACAATACCTTCGAGCAGATTAGTGTTGAGAAGAAATTATTTGGCCCCTCTGCTAAATTTCTGAAAGAGGGAATGAATGTAATTATTTCTATGGAGAGTGACGAGCCAATTATGGCTCAGGCACCTACCAGTGTTGAATTGGAAATTACTTATACAGAACCGGCGGTTAAAGGTGATACATCAACCAATGCATTAAAAAATGCAACCGTATCTACTGGTGTGGAAATACGCGTTCCGCTTTTCGTTAACCAGGGTGATAAAGTTAAAGTTGATACCCGTACCGGTGATTATATAGAAAGAGTAAAATAGTTTAGTTTAGTTTTTGGTTTAGGTTGATTAGACGGTCTTTTCAGAGGTGGAGAGGCCGTTTTTATATTTAAACCTGGCCGAATTTATCAGTTATCATTACCCGAATTTCAGATTGTTTTTTACATTCGTATTGTGGACAAAGCTACTCTTCGAAAACAATTTCTTGAAAGACGACAAAATCTATCCCGTTCCCGCTACTGGATGTTGACTGAAGAGTTGATGAAGCAGGTAAAGCTTGTCGACTGGTCGCAATTCAGAACTGTTCATTTATTTCTGCCAATCAGAAAACATAATGAGATCGATACTTTTTCAATTCTGAATTATTTTAAACATGCCTTTCCCGATTTAAGGATATTGATACCAAGAACTGATTTTGAGAAACTCGAAATGGAAAACGTACTCTATGATCATGAGTATACCATTCTAGGACGAAACAGGTTTGATATTCCTGAACCCATTCATGGCAAGATAATTTCATCAGATCAGATTGATCTGGTATTTGTTCCACTGATTGTGTTTGACAAAATGGGAAACCGTGCAGGTTACGGCAAGGGTTTTTACGACCGGTTTTTAAGTAAATGCCGCCAGGATGTACATAAAATGGGCCTTTCTCTCTTTGATCCGGTTGATGAAATCACTGGCTTAAACGAGTTTGATATTAAACTGG
>JBAZHY010000003.1:0-21380 GCA_041652175.1 Pedobacter sp. | reverse complement strand
GAAACCCGGCATGGAAGGTAAACTGACGGTTTATAACGGGCAGGGAGAAAAGACTGTGGAATACATTCCATCAACTATTGGAAGGTATATGGATCTTTTTGAATGTGTTGTACAAACTATCAGAAATGGCGCTCAATTTCCGGTGAAAGAATTTGAGGTACTGACACAGATTGCAATACTGGAAGGTTAAAATCGGGAATTTCAGTGATTGTATCAAGGATAAGGCCGCCTGATGAATTTTATTGCTGTTAAAATGTATTTTTTCAGAAAAATGAATTCGATTAAATAATAAGAGTGGCTATGTAAACAAACAGGGCAGTAGAAACACCTACAACCAGTGTGCCCAGTGTATAGGTACGATATCCTGTTTTCACATCAATTCCAGAAAATTGAGTAGTGATCCAGAATCCGCTGTCGTTGGCATGGGATACTGACATTGCTCCGGCTCCAATGGCCATAACAATCAGTGCTTTGTCAATTTCGGTTTCAAATCCCATGCCCGGTAACATAGGAGCGATGATAGATGCGGTAGTGATCAGCGCAACGGTAGATGAACCTTGTGCTGTTTTGATGGCAGCACATAATAAAAAAGGTAGCCAGATACCGATATTAGCTTCCGATAATCCATTAGCCATTGTGGCAGCAATACCACTGTTCTGAAGGATGGCACCAAAAATCCCTCCGGCCCCCGAAATGATAATAATTGTTGAAGCATCATTGATCGCTTTTCCCACCCACCCGGTGGTGGAAAGTATTTCTTTATCCAGTTTCCTGGGGATCAGGAAGGCGAAAAACATACCTGTAAGCAATGCCATCACCGGAGTTCCTATAAAACCGATTAGTTTAAACCACCATGTCTCACTTTGTCCCTCAGTAATTACCAATTCCATCACAGATTTACCAATAATCAATAAGATTGGAGTGATAATCGGCAAAAATGATTTGAATGCACCCGGTGCATTTCTGATTTTTTCCTGTATTACTTCTTCAGATAATTCGGGATTCGGATCGATATAAGTTTTTGCAGCATACATTTTTGAGTAAATAATAGCTACTATCAGCGAAAAAGATCCGATAATGAGTCCCATGAGCATCACTAAACCCACGTCAGCCCCGATAATCCCGGCGGCAGCAATCGGACCCGGGGTTGGCGGGATTAATACATGAGATATCATCAGGCCAAGAATCAATGCCACTGCAGTTCCAACAATAGAAAGGCCGGCTTTTTTAGTTAGGCTTTTATTGAGCGGACTAAGAATGATAAATCCGCTGTCTGCAAATACCGGAATAGAAACAATAAATCCGGCGATACCCATGGCTTCGTGTACCCGTTTTTTGCCGATTAAATTCAGCACAATTTCAGCCAGTTTATAAGCTCCTCCGGAATATTCGAGAAACCCTCCGATAATAACACCCAGTGCGATAACAATACCAATTTTACCCAGAGTATTACCGAATCCATCATTTACTGACTTAATAATGGTATTTGCATCCATTCCTGAAAAAAGACCAAAAAATAAGGCAACAAATAATAGTGCTAAAAATGGATGCAGGTGCCATTTTGCTGTGAGTAGAATAAGCATTATAACACTGGCTATGAGCAATATAAATGATATCATATCTGAATGTAGTAAGATTAAATTCAAAATCTGAAATTTATTTCCTCATGGTAGCTACAGTGTATATCATCTGCTGAATAATATGAACATTCCGGGATTGAGATTTGAATTGATTCAATTCTTTATTCTCATTCTGATCTTTCTTTTGGTCTTATCATGTTTATATACAAATTTAAAATACTTTCAATCTGTCCGATTACACTCAAAACAATATTAAATTGTTACAGCTTCGGATTTCCGGAATTATAAAATCATCCTCTTTTTTTGTAAGTTTGTTCGGAAGACTGTAATGAGAGCATTTAAAAAGACATATGGATTCAGTTTCGCGGTAATACTTTTACTGAGTTTTTCCACGGTGCTTCTTCCATTGGATTTTTTTCATAATCATGGTCCTGTTCCTTCATCTTCCGCAACCGAGCAACTAAATTCTACAAGTAAGGAAAAAGTTAATGTTCAGAATAAGACTGACTATTGCTGGGTATGTGCGGTTCATATCGATAAAACTTTTACCAAAACATCATTTAATGAAAAGACCAGACTAAGTCCAATGATGTCTGTTTTTCTGAATAATGAGGTTACCTCCTATTTTGCAGAGCTGCTTCTCAGTAGCTTAAGAGGGCCCCCTACCGAATAAGTATTTCCTTTCTTTATTGTTAATGCAGTGCATTTGCACCTGCATATTTATTCAATTTATTTACTTATTTATTCAAAATAGAGATGAAATCTATTATTCTATATCTTTTTTTATTTTTTTCATATACAGGCGTTTACGCTAAATTAGTACCAATTCAGGGTAAAGTAATTGATGGCAATACCAGGGAATCATTACCTGCTGCTATTGTAACTATTCCTGATCTTAAAATATCTGTCGCTACAGATATTGACGGTAAATTTTTGTTTCCTAATATGCCCGATAAGGGAAAGTTTCTGATCGAGGTAAGATATGTGGGTTATAAATCACTGATTGAGACAATTGATCTTTCATTGAAGCAGGACCTGATATTTGAATTATTTCCAAGTATCATTGAAGCCAAGGAAATTGTGGTTACCGGTACTGCATTCAGTTCCGATAACAGAAAGAACAGTACTGCCGTTTCTTCTGTTACCAAAGATCAGCTGATTAATCGTCCTTCTTCTAACCTGATTGATGCTATTGCAAAAATTCCAGGGGTTTCGCAAGTAAGTACCGGAGGAGGTATTTCAAAGCCTGTTATTCGTGGATTGAGCTATAATCGTGTTGTTACATTGGTAGATGGTGCCAAACAGGAAGGTCAGCAATGGGGTGATGAACATGGAATGGAAGTGGATCAGTTCAGCGCTGATCGTGTGGAAGTTTTGCGCGGTGCTGCCAGCTTGTTATATGGTTCTGATGCATTAGGTGGTGTGATCAATGTGCTTGAGCCACTACCTTCGCCGGAAGGACAAATACGAGGTGAACTGATTTCAAGCTATCAACTGAATAACGGACTTAGTTCGAGTACCGCAATGCTTCAGGGAAATAGTAAAGGCTTTATATGGCGTGGACGTGCATCATTAAAGAGCGCATATAGCTACAATGCTCCTGGCGGCAGAATCGCCAATACCGGTTTTGATGAAACTAACTTCAGCGGACAATTGGGGCTTAATAAGAAATGGGGTTATGCACACCTTAATCTTTCAAGTGTCAATAGTAATGTTGGCTTACCTGATTTTTCAAGGAATTCAGATGGTCAGTTTGAGGATGAGAATGGAACGGTTATTTCAGATAATCAATTAAAAGATCGTACTCTTTTATTGCCGTTTCAGGATATCCGACATAATAAAATAGCTTTAAACAGCCATGTTTTGCTCGGAAACGGCAGGCTTAGAACTATTATGGCATACCAGAATAATCAGCGTAGGGAGCTCGAAGATGACAGAAATAATCCCTCATTGTTTTTTGATCTGAAGACATACAGTACTGATTTTAAGTATTATTTCAATGAAAACAGAGGTTGGGAGCCTGTAATTGGTTTGTCTGGTTCATTGCAGTACAATAAGAATAAAGCAGAAGAGTTATTGATTCCTGATTATCACTCTAATGAAGTTGGTCTTTTTGCCTATGCCAAGAAATCATGGGAAACCACCACGTTTAATATGGGTTTACGTTTTGATGCGCGCAGCATCAACGCCGATCAAATGACCGAAGATGGTAATCCGAAATTCAGTAATTTTAAAAACAGCTTTTCCAATCTGAGCGGGGCTGCCGGATTTACCAAGGAGTTTAATGATTATTTTAATTTTAAAGCGAACCTTGGTTCTGCATTTCGTTCACCTAATATCGCAGAGTTAAGCTCTGATGGTGTTCACGAAGGAACATTCCGTTACGAGATCGGAAACAATAATCTTAAACCTGAAAATAGTTATTATGCTGATTTTGCTTTCGAATTCAATAACAATGTGGTGAGTGCAAGTTTGGGAGCATTTAATAATTATATTGATAATTATATTTATAATCGTCAGATCAATAATGAAACTATCCTGATTGATGCGGATCTTTTACCGGTACATCGTTTTGTACAGGATCATGCAAATCTTTCAGGAATCGAGGCGGGATTAACCCTGCACCCGGCTGAGCTTATTCATTTTGAGAATAGCTTTTCTTATACCCGCGGGGTCAACCGTGCAACAGATAAACCATTGCCGTTCATTCCTGCAGCAGTTTTGAGAAATGAGATCAGGCTGGAACCGGAATTTAAAGGTCTCAAGAACACCTATTTTTCAATTTCCCTGGATAATGTCTTTAAACAGAACAGGGTTGATGCTTTTGAAACCCCAACAGGATCTTATACACTGTTTGGTTTGGGTGTAGGTACTACTTTTATGATGAAAAATCAGCCGGTAAGATTGAATATTTCAGCAAATAACCTGTTTGATAAAGCCTATTATGATCACCTGAGTCGTTTCAAACCTGGTCGTCTGGATGAGACTGACCCGAATGCCGGTTATTTCAATCAGGGTAGAAATGTTTCATTCGGACTCTATTTACCGTTGAAAATCAAATAAATAGCAGGTTTTATTCCTGTATTTAAGGTATTGGAATCATGGATTTATTTTTTCATATTTATTTAAGCCATTAATCTTAAAAACATGAAAAAATTTAAATCCCTGATTCTAATCCTTTTTTTCTCTCTGGCTGTTACTGCTCTGGCTCAGGCCGATAAGCTGTTCAGCACAGATAATGAGATTACCTCTTATCTTAAGAACTCATTTGGTATCAATAACCGGTTCGAAATTTCAGAACCTGCTTCTGAAAAACCGGAGATTGTTTCTGAAATTCCTCAGAGTACCGAAAATTCAACACCCGAACTCCTCAAAAGCTCAGTTAACAACGAGATCAAAATAGAGCGATTTAAACCCGTTCCCATGCGTGATGGGGTTAAGCTCTATGCCGATGTATATATGCCTGCAAAACCGGGTAAATATCCAACCATTGTTATACGTACTTGTTATGGTGTACAGCGCGATGGCGGTCATCAGGATAAGATCAGATTTGCACAGCAGGGCTATGCTGTTGTTTTTGCAGATGTAAGAGGAAGATATGAAAGTGAGGGACAATGGTATCCATTTGCGGATGAGGGTAAAGATGGGTATGATATAATTGAATGGGCTGCAAAACAGTCATTCTCAAATGGAAAGGTTGCTTTGCAGGGTGGAAGTTATCTGGGTCATAATCAATGGGCAGCAATGAGTCAGACACCGCCGCATCTTGTGGCAACTTTCCCGGGTGTTGCATCAACCAATATTTATGCAAACTGGCTAACCATGGGTGGAGCTTTTCGTCTGAGCTTTAACTATGGATGGGGTGTTGTACGTATGCCTAACCGTATTATGCTTCCTCAATACTGGCATACAGAGGCCTATACACCAGAAGAACTGAAATATGAGAATATTTTATGGCACCTTCCATTAAAAGATGGTGATCTGAAAAGCGCCGGATATGCGGTTAAACATTACCGCGACTGGATTGATCATGAGAGTTATGATGATTACTGGAAATCAATCAGTGATGAAGAGAATTTTTCAAAAATGAATGTTCCAGCCCATACCTATGGAGGTTGGTTTGATATTTTTCTGATGGGAACAATCAATGGTTATATCGGTATGAAAAACAAAGCTGCCACGCCCGAAGCACGTGCCGGTGCCCGTATGATCATTGGTCCTTGGGGTCATGGTCCTTCACAGGCATTTGGTACCGTTGATTTTGGCCCTACAGCCAATATGAAAATGTTTGAAAGAGAATTACAGTTCTATGATTATCACCTGAAAGGAATAAAGAACGGAATTGAAAAAGAAGATCCTGTTAAACTCTTCTACATGGGTGTAGATAAATGGAGAAGTGAAAAAGATTATCCAATTCCGGGTACGCAGTATAAGAATTTGTATCTGACCAGCAATGGAAATGCAAATTCGGTTCGTGGAGATGGTGAACTGACTTTTGAGGCACCAAAAAAGGCTGCTGCTGATAAATACACTTATGATCCTAAATTTCCGGTTATGACTTTGGGTGGCAATAACTGTTGTGGTACTCCAACTCAGGCCGGACCATACGATCAGCGTCCTCTGGAGCGCCGTGAAGATGTGCTGGTTTATTCTTCCGACTTCCTGAAATCGGCTGTAACTATCGCCGGGCCGGTAAAAATGAAACTTTTTGCAGCAACCGACGGACCTGATACTGACTGGATGATCAAACTGGTTGATGTTTATCCTGATGGAAGGGCAATGCCAATTTCTGAAGGCATTTTACGGGCAAGATTCCGTGAAGGACTGGATAAAATAAAATTGCTTACCCCTAATCAGGTATATGAGTATGAAATAGAAATGACAGGTACTGCAAACGTGTTCAAGCCGGGTCACCGGATTCGTGTGGATATTACCTCAAGTAATTTTCCTCAGTTTGACAGGAATCCAAATACCGGGGATCCTTTTGGAAGCAGTGACAGGATTCGGGTAGCGCAGCAAACAATCCATCATGGCGGACCACGTCTGAGCAGTATTGTATTACCTACAGTCCGTCCGGTAGAATAATTATAATCTTACTGATTTTAAACAAAAAGAGCCCGGAATTACCCCGGGCTCTTTTTGTTAGGATTAACTATTTTTTTAAAGGCGAATAATTAAGACTTGCTTTTACTTCTATTTTTTCTGCAATTTTTTTGAAGACCAGTCTGGGTATCTCAATTTGATGATCTGCCAGCATCACATCAAATTTTGTTTCAAGCTGCATGGAGTTTTCTCCAATAACAAGTTTGCCGGTAAGCTTTCTATTTTGATCAATACCATGGATATTCAATATTCCATTTGCAGTAACAGTATATACACCTGATTTGCCCGGATCAATAGCTTCATTGATTTTTCCCTTGAATGTGGCATAAGGATATTTCTCGCTTTCCATGTAATTTTCGTTAAAATGCTGCTGCATCAGCTTGTTACTGAACTGAAACTGGGATACCGGGATGCGGACAACTATCTCAAGGTTGGTGGTGTTGATAATTGAAGCCGCTCGTATATTTTTTGCTTCTATATCTTCAAGAGGTGCTTTTGAATAAAAGCTAAACTCACTTTTTGTAGCATTGTACAAAATGTTCTGAGACATGGCAGTACCCAATGCCATAGAGAATACCATTACTAAAAAATAACGTTTCATGGCTTTGATTTACTTTTTTTCCCGAATGCAAAAGTTCTTGAGATATTAAAGCCGAAATGGATATCCCCACTGCCCCAGCTTCCATTAGTTTCCGTAATGAATTGTCGCTCTGTCATACCGAATGAGTTGGTAAACAATAGTTGAAAAACATGCCCTCCGGTTTCAAGATCAAAGCTGAAAGAAAGATTGTTGGTATAAGAATCATCAATCTGATTGGGCAAGACATAATTGTACTCACCATTAATTGAGGTTCTTTTGGTTAGTTTCATTCTGCCTCCAATTCCGGTCGTAAAAACAGATTTATTATCGGTAAAAATATCCGGTCTGTTTCTGTGGATCAGTGTTGGCGAAAGCTGTAATGAAAATGCTTCACTAAATTTTCTTGCAATCAGGATCTGTGCGGTGTAACTGCTTCGGTCGTTTGATGAAAGCCGCGGACTGGTGTTTTGTGTACGTATCATATATCCGCTTAATAGGGATACAGATACAGGAACATTCACTGCTCCGGATGTTTGGCGAATCAATTTATACTTTGCAAAATAGTCGAAGGCTTTTTGGAATGAACTTCGGCCTATTCCCAACATCAACCGGTTATTGATTCCATATTCCAGTCCGAGCCGGTTTGTTGCAGCGTCGAGTCCGAAAAATTCTTCAAAACCCCGGTTTACACGATCAAAACGATGGGAGATAATAAAATCCATATTGTTCTTGCCCACAGTTTCTACTGAATGCCCGTTAATAATCCGTGTAGCTTTAAAGGTAGCAGTTCTTACAAAAACCTCTGTGCTGTCAGCCATGAGCTTCATCAGATCATCTTGTGCCATTGCACTGAAAGGAATGATAAAGCATAGTATAAAGATGATCTTTCTCATATTGGATAATTATTTAGAATCAGGCTTCGTATACCCTTAATGAATTTCCAGTCAATGTTGTGCTATATTTTTTTACATTGGATGTGGCAGGTCCCTGAACTTTTGTTCCGTTAGAATCAAAAACAGAACCATGAGCTGCATCAGTAAACGAACAAGGAAATGTGTTATTTGAAGAGTTATAGGTGAGTGGATTTCCCTGATGGGTACAAACCGAGGATAAAGCAATATAGCTCGAACCGTTTTTAGCAATAATTATGCTATTCATAATAGTCCATCCCTTGGTATTGATTTCTGAATTGGTACTCACATCCAGAGTGAAATCTACTTTAGTACCCGGGTTTGTGGGGGTAGGACTGGTTGGGGTGGGTGATCCGGTATCACCTTTACCACAGGCCCCAAGACATGAAGTGATAACTAATGAACCGGCACTTAAGCCTAAAGCTGCAAGAAAATCTTTACGTTCCATAATTTTTTGTTTTAATGCTATTTAATTGTTTAATTTTTGATTTTGTTTTAAGCAGGTACGTTTGATTATTCAGGATGGTTTATCGGGGATATAATTAAAATCCTATATTTATTATAAAATATTGATTATGAGAAGATTATTTACTGTTTTGTTTTTAATTATATCGTTAGCGGGCTACTCTCAATCCACAGAGGTATTATCTGTTACCCTTGAAAATGTGGATTATCCGTACCCTGTGAATTACCTACCACTGAATATTGATGGCCAGGATGTGCGGATGGTTTACATGGATGTAAAGCCCGAAAGGGCTAACGGGAAAACCCTGATCCTTTTCCATGGAAAGAATTTTGCCGGATATTACTGGACGAATGTAATTAAGGCATTTAGTGAAAAGGGTTATCGGGTACTGGTTCCGGATCAGATTGGATTTGGAAAATCTTCAAAACCTGTTGTGACCTACAGCTTTCACAGGCTGGCTTCATATAATAAGCAGCTGATGGATAGTTTAAAAATTCAACAGGCCGTTATAATGGGGCATTCGATGGGTGGGATGCTTGCTTCCCGTTTTGCATTACTTTATCCTGAAAGGACTTCTCAGCTGGTTCTGGAAAATCCGATCGGGTTAGAGGATTACCGTATGTTTGTGCCTTATGCCAGCAATGAGGCATTGTATCAGACCGAGCTGAAGGCAAGTGCTGCAAGTATTAAAAAGTATTATCAGAACTCCTATTTTGTGCAGTGGAAACCCGAGTATGATGAGCTGGTAAGAATTGCTGCCGGGGTTAATGGCAGTTCTGAATTTCCCAGATATGCAAAGGTTGCTGCCCTGACTGCCCAGATGATTTATGAGCAGCCGGTAGTACATGAATTTCCATTAATTAAGGTCCCTGTACTTTTATTAATAGGTATTCAGGATAAAACGATTGTTGGAAAAGCAAGATTAAGTGCAGAGAACCAAAAAAAATACGGACTCTATGAACAGTTGGGCAAACAGACTGCAGCCAGAATTCCAGGAGCTAAACTTATTGAGTTCAAAAATTCCGGACATATTCCTCATCTGGAAATTCCTGAAGAGTTTATGAAGGCTCTGGCAGATAATATTAAATAGGTCTGTTTAAAAGCAGGGAAATTATCTCTTCAACAGTTGCTTTCTGCTGTTCTCCGGTTTTCATATTTTTTAAAGTTAAGAGTCCCGATTCCATTTCATCACTTCCAATCAGGATCACATAAGGGATATTCTTATCATCGGCATAAGCCATCTGCTTTTTCAGTTTTGCAGATGAAGGGTATATTTCTGCACTGATTCCTGCATTTCTGATCTGCTGAAGCAGGGGTAGTGCGTATTTCTCTGCCTGCGCATCAAAATTGCTGATTAATGCTTTCGTACTTTCGGTTGTACTTTCCGGGAACAGGTTTAATTCTTCCAGTACATCATAGATGCGGTCAGCACCGAAAGAAATACCAACGCCCGTCAGATCACTTAGACCAAACATACCGGTGAGATCATCATATCTGCCGCCGCCGCCAATACTGCCCATAGCCACCTCATTGGTTTTAACTTCGAAAATGGCCCCGGTATAATAGTTCAGACCCCGGGCAAGTGTGATATCAAGTTCTAATTGGAGTATTGAGTATTGGTTGGGTATTGAGAACTGATTCAGGTATGAAAAGATAGTTTCAATTTCAGAAATTCCTTTCAAACCCGTTTCGGATGAGGAAAGAATTGAACGAAGACTGTTCAATTTCTCTTCATTCGATCCTTTTAGGTTTATGATAGGTTTAAGTTTTTCGATATCTGATTCTGTAAAACCCCGTTCGATTAGTTCTTTAGTCACTCCCTCAAAACCGATTTTGTCTAATTTATCGATAGCTACAGTCATGTCGATAATCAGCTCAGGCTTTCCAATAATTTCGGCTATGCCGGATAATATTTTACGGTTATTAATCTTGACAGTAAAATCTTTCAGCCCCAGTTTGCTTAATGCTTCGTGATAGATCAGTATGAATTCTGCTTCATTGATCAGGCTATCGGAGCCTACCACATCAGCATCGCACTGATAAAACTCGCGGTATCTTCCTTTTTGAGGACGGTCGGCACGCCAGACAGGCTGGATCTGGAAGCGTTTGAACGGAAAAGATATCTCGTTGCGATGCATCACCACATAACGCGCGAAAGGAACGGTCAGGTCATAGCGGAGGGCTTTTTCACTAATGTCTGATATTAATTGCTGAGAATTGCGGCCGGCAAGTTTTTCTTCAGGTATATTCGAAAGAAAATCTCCTGAATTTAAAACCTTAAAAATCAATTTATCCCCTTCATCTCCGTATTTTCCTGTAAGGGTTGTAAGATTCTCCATAGTAGGAGTCTGAATTTCCCGGTATCCAAATTTCTTAAATACAGAACTGATTGTATTAAAAATATGATTTCTTTTCACCATCTCTGATGCAGAAAAATCACGGGTTCCTTTTGGTATAGATGGTTTAATCATTGCCATGCCTTAATTTATTAAATGGATGATGCTTTAAATTCCTCAATTATTTCCCTGCATCGTTTTTCAATCATCTGGTAAACTTCATCGAATTGATCATCATTATAATAGGGATCAGGAACGATACCTTCTTTTAGAAACAAACTAACTTTTTGATGCTCTGAATCGCTTCTTGCCAGGCTCCTTACATCATTAAGATTGTTCAGATCCATTACCAGGATATGATCAAAAGTTTCAAAATCGAGGAGATTAAATTTTCTGCAGACCTGATTACTGATATCCAACCCATATTTCTTCGCTATAGCTATCGATCGGATATCGGGTTGTTCACCAACATGCCATCCGCCGGTTCCTGCAGAGTCGATCTCCCAGTTGAGGCGATATTCTTTAACCATATTTTCCATCACGCCATGTGCCAGAGGCGATCGGCAAATATTTCCCAGACAAACCATCAATATCTTCATGGAACCAATGTTTTATTTAGAAAAAATATTGTTCAGTATTGCAGCAAGATGAACGCCGCCTTTCAGTAATTGCCGGTTAGCTGTTTCAATGTTATCATAAATGTATCTGTAGCCTAATTTATCTCCCGATTTTACATTAGCATATAAATTTTCACTTATCTTATATGAATCAATTACCCAATGAGCTACATCCTGCGATTGCAGATTATGAAGTTCATTTTTATTAATAAAATTAATTGAACCGGCGTATTCTGTATAACTCAACTGCTGATGGTCGATCAAATCACTATCCCAGATACGATGAAGATTAGTGTTCTGTCCGAACCAGGTTAACTGAATTTTATTTCCACCCAGATCTTCGAAGCGTCCGGTATGCATTGGCTGATGAATATCGCCAACAAAATGGATCAATAGTCTGAGATACACCACCTTTTTATCTTGTTCAAGGGCTTTGTTTTTCAGCTCGGAACTCAGAAAGTTTATTCGTGTATATACATTGGTAGCCGTATCCTGAGCCAGTGTATGGCTTAATTGTTCTGGCTTTAATCCGGCCGGCAAATTGACATAATGCCAGTTGTTCAGATAATTATAGGAAGGTTCGGATTTAATGAAGTCAGCCCAGTTACTTGCCATAGCCAGACTTTCATTCCCCAGAATTTTTTTGATTTCGTTCGTAGTTTTTCTGTTCAGATAAGTTTCGGCAATCTGACCTACAACCCTGTGTCCGAGCAAGCCCCAGGCCATAGTTTGAAAAGGAATATAAAACAGCAGGCAGGCCAGGATTAATGTCTTTAATGAACAGTATTTCATAATTGATTTAGTTTAATGGCTTTTGTATGCAGGTAGTTTTTTCCTTAAGCGACATTCTGATTTGCTGATGTTGCTGGATGCTCTCCAGAAACAAACTATCAGCAGTATTTTTTTTAATCAAATAAGCGGGTAAATATTGACCAATACGGTAGCAGCCGGATATTTTTTGCTTGAAATTCGACTTTGTGAAAGTTGTATTGAAAATTAGGGTATCGTTTTTTGTAAGATAGGTTCCTTTGGCATATTCTGTCCAGCTTCCGTTATTAAAGCAGGAGTCAGGATAAGTATTAACTTTTGCAAAGGTTCTTATAGTGATGTAGACCGAATCGCAGGTAATCCGAAATTGATGTTTGGAATATTGCAGTCGTTCATTCTGATAATCAACGCTGTCTTCTTCCCATATTCCCTGCAGGGCTTCAGTTCCCTTTCCCTGCAGATTTGGATTGAATTTACAGGAGCTAAAAGCAAGAACGCTCAGTATGGATATCAGTAAACAAGCGTATTTTGCCATAGTTAGGTTTTCAAATACCCCGTCCCTAAGGACGGAGTATATAGGTTTTTATTTCAGTCCGCCGATCATATCTTCTGGGCGTACCCACTGATCAAACTGTTCATTGGTCAATAATCCAAGCTGAATTGCAGCTTCTCTTAGCGATTTATTTTCTTTCAACGCTGTCTTTGCAATTTTGGCAGCATTTTCATAGCCTATGTGTGGATTCAACGCTGTTACCAGCATCAGTGAATTTTCAAGATGTTTTTTGATGCCATCATAGTTTGGTTCAATCCCTTCTACGCAATTTATGGTAAATGAAACGCAAGCGTCTCCGATCAGGCGGGCCGATTGAAGGAAATTTGCTGCCATAACCGGCTTAAACACATTCAGTTCATAATGGCCGTTTGATCCGCCAACGCTGATTGCTACATCATTACCCATTACCTGTGCAGCCACCATGGTTACAGCCTCATTTTGTGTAGGGTTAACCTTTCCGGGCATGATTGATGATCCGGGCTCATTATCCGGAATGTGAATTTCACCAATACCTGAACGCGGACCCGAAGCCAGCAGACGGATGTCGTTGGCAATTTTCATCAGTGAAACAGCAATCTGTTTTAGTGCGCCGTGGCTTTCTACAATTGCATCATGTGCTGCCAGGGCTTCAAATTTGTTTTCAGCAGTAATGAATGGAAGTCCGGTGAACTCTGCAATATATGCGGCTACCTTTACGTCATATCCTTTTGGAGTATTGATTCCGGTACCCACGGCAGTTCCACCCAGTGCAAGTTCTGATAAATGATCTAAGGTATTTCTAAGTGCTTTTAATCCGTGGTTAAGCTGGGAAACATAACCTGAAAACTCCTGACCCAGAGTCAAAGGGGTTGCATCCATCAGATGGGTACGACCGATTTTTACTACATCCTTAAATTTATCAACCTTGATCTGAAGGGCATCACGAAGTTTCTCAATACCCGGAATAGTTACTTCAGATACCATTTTATATGCTGCAATATGCATTGCAGTCGGGTAAGTATCATTTGAGGATTGAGATTTGTTCACGTCATCATTCGGGTGAACAAACGTTTTTCCCTCTCCAAGCTTATTTCCCTGTAAGACATGAGCACGATTGGCAATAACCTCATTCACATTCATGTTAGACTGAGTCCCTGAACCCGTTTGCCAGATTACCAGTGGAAACTGGTCATTTAGCTTTCCTGCAAGGATCTCATCACATATCTGAGCAATAAGGTCGCGCTTTTCAGAAGGTAAAATTCCACTGTCCGTATTGGTATAGGCTGCTGCTTTTTTCAGATAAGCAAAAGCATCAATAATTTCTTTTGGCATAGATGCCTCAGGGCCAATTCTGAAATTATTTCTTGAACGTTCGGTTTGTGCTCCCCAGTATTTATCAGCTGGTACCTTAACCTCGCCCATGGTATCATGTTCTACTCTGTAATTCATTGGAATAGGATTTTAAATTTTGCTGCAAATTTAGATTTTTTTACCTTCTGTTAAGGTCAAAAATTTAGATTTTCCAATCTGATGTTTGTAAAATGAACGGAGAATTTCCATGGTGTTTATAACTCTTTTACCGGGCTCTATATAATATTTTCTAATTTTCCGCATTAATCATATACCATATCTAATATAATGATCCACTATTTCAGTAAAGCCGCGGTATTATTTGTAGTTTTTGTATTAATACATTCCTGTAGTTCTGATCCTGCAGTGAGCAGAAAAAAAGAGAGAAGTTCTGCCGCTGATCAAATTGACAGCACGGTTCTTAACTATGATCCTGCAAAGGCTGATAAGAGAATAGATGAGTTTATGATGAATCTGCACCGTAAATCCGGTTTTAATGGGAATGTATTGGTAGCCAGAAAGGGTAAAATTATTTACGAAAGAGCTATTGGCTGGGCTGACCATCTGCACAGAGATAGTTTGAAGATTAATTCGGTGTTTGAGCTGGCTTCTGTTTCCAAACCTTTTACTGCAACTGCTATTATGATGCTTGTTGAGGATGGAAAACTGAAACTAAATCAGGATGTAAAAGAGTTTTTTCCCGATTTTCCTTATGACAGCATAACCGTAGAAAGGCTGTTAACCCATCGTTCAGGCATGATGAACTATGTATATTTTGTAGATGATCTCTGGAAAGCGCAAAAAAAAGATGAACGTCCGGGAATTACTAATCAGGATGTGATGAAGCTTATTGCAGAACATAAGCCAAATCCGTATATGAAACCCGACAGAAAATTTCATTATAATAATTCAAATTATATGGTTCTGGCGGCAATAATCGAGAAGGTTAGCGGGAAGAAATTCTCGCAATTCATGGCTGAAAGTATTTTCAAGCCTCTTGGGATGAAGCATACTGCCGTGTATTCTAAAGCTGAGTATCCTAAAATTCCGGTTGATGTTGTTGGTCATGACCGTACCTGGAGGCGCTCTGTTGCACAGAATTTTCTTGATGGGCCGGTAGGTGATAAGGGTATCTATAGTACCATACATGATTTGTTTATTTTTGACAGAGCCATGCGTAAGGAATTGCTGTTGAAAAAATCAACCATAGATTCGATGTATGCTCCACACAATGAAATGCAGAGAGGCCATTTTAATTATGGTTATGGATGGCGTACTTTTGTTAATGGAAAGCAGCAGGTTGTTTACCATACAGGATGGTGGCATGGGTTCAGACATATTTATCTGAGGCAGCTGGATAAGGATATTACGATTATCTTACTTAGTAATCTGACAAACGGAAGCTTATTAAAACTCGACGGACTCTATAATCTGGCCGGTATGCCTGTAGTGAGGCGAAGCGCTTACAGAGGGAATGGCGACTCCCTTTCTGATGATGATTAAGCATTATTTAAGTAAATAATTTAATATTAAAAATGATAAAAAGGGATAGATGAGCAGAGTGTTAATAATTGACGATGATCCTATTCATCAGCGTATAGTTCAGCTCATGATTGCTAAACATCATATTTATGATGATTATATTAGTTTTACCGAAGCTGAAAAAGCCCTTGAGTTTTTAAATCAACAAGCAGATCACAAAGAACTACTTCCTGATGTAATCCTCTTAGATCTGAATATGCCGGTAGTGGATGGATGGGATTTCCTGGAAGCTTTTGAGAAAATCGCCAGAAATTTAAAAAAAGAGATCCGTATTTTTATTGTTACTTCTTCTGTAGATGAAAAGGATAAACAAAAGTCGCATGACTTTACCATGGTGAAAGGATTTATATCCAAGCCTCTTTCTACTGAAATGATCAGGGATACCCTTAATTAAATTTTCATTATATGTTTGATAAATTATTACAGGCACAGCAAAAAGCTGAAGAAATCAAAAAACGTCTCGACAACATTTCGGTTTCTGCAGAAGTCGAAGGTGGAAAAATAAAGGTAGTTTCTACAGCAAATAAACAGATTACCGGTATTTCTATAGATCCTGATTTTCTGCATTCTTCAGATCAGGAAGAACTTGAAGAGCTTCTGATTACTGCAGTTAATAAAGCGCTTGAGCAGGCAGATAACATCAGCCAGACAGAAATGCAGGCAATGACCCGTGATATGATGGGTGGACTTGGTGGCTTATTCGGCAAATAATCTTTTAATTTATCATATTACTGATCCGCTGGGGATAACCGCCATTTTTTTCACTACTACAATACCGTCTTTGATGGTATGCGTTTTAAAATCGCCATTACTTAAATGCGGGCCTCCATTGATACGAACGTCATTGCCGATGAAACAATTTTTATCAATTATTGCATTTTTGATATAACAGCGTTCACCTATTCCCATAACCGGGGCTCCTATTTCCTTCGCATCTTTCAGTTCGTCTAAAGTCTGATAGCGATCGCCACCCATTACATAACTGTTCACAATGGTTGTTCCGGTACCGATCCGTGTTCTGATTCCAATTACAGAACGTTCTATTCTGCTGGCATTAATAATACATCCATCAGCAATAATTGTTTTTTCAAGTGTAGTGCCCGAAATTTTTGAAGGCGGAAGCATTCTGGCTCTCGAATAAATCGGATTTTTATCAAACAAATTAAAATCCGGAATATCGTCTGTCAGGCCAATATTGGCATCAAAGAAAGAATGGATATGGCCTATATCTGTCCAGTAACCTTCAAATTTATAACTCATTACCTTATGGTCATGGATAGACTGGGGAATAATCTCTTTCCCAAAATCTGTACGATCATTATTTTGCAGCAGCTCAAAAAGTAATTTTTTATTGAACAGGTAAATTCCCATTGAGGCAAGATATTCTTTACCTTTTGCTTTCAATTCATTCCCAACATCTGATTTCCACTCAGATAATAATTCCTTTTTAGGCTTTTCAATGAAGGAAGTAATCAGGTTATTTTCACCAGCCTTTAATATTCCAAAATCACTCGCATCACGGGCGTTCACCGGAATCGTAGCAATACTGATCTCAGCACCATTTGTTTCATGACTTTTTACCATTTCCTCAAAATCCATCTGATAAAGCTGATCGCCTGATAGAATCAGCACGTATTCGCATTCATGCTGTACCAGATGATATAGACATTGTCTTACCGCATCGGCGGTTCCCTGATACCATGTACTGTTTCCCGGTGTTTGTTCTGCGGCCAGAATATCTACAAATGCCTGACTGAAAAAACTGAAATGATAAGTGTTCTTGATATGTTTATTAAGTGAGGCGGAGTTGAACTGGGTTAAAACAAAAATTCTTCTGATTCCTGAATTAAGACAGTTGGAAATGGGAATGTCTACCAAACGGTATTTCCCTGCAATTGGAACTGCCGGCTTAGAACGTGTATCAGTTAAAGGATATAGGCGCGAACCTTGTCCGCCTCCAAGCACTACCGAAATTACTTTAGAATTCATGTTATTTGGTTATTAAGCTTTTATACAGTTCAATATATTCTCCGGCCGATCTGTCCCATGAAAAGTCGAGGGACATAATCTTTTTTCTAACCTTTTTCAGTTTTGCGGTATCCTTATACAGATCCAGTGCCCTGCCAACAGTATCAGTTATACTTTCAATATTAAGTGTCTCAAAGTTCAATCCATAACCATCTTTTTCACTGAGATCTATTACCGTGTCTTTCAATCCTCCGGTTTTGTGCACTATCGGAACTGTGCCATACCGCATAGCATAAAGCTGGTTCAGGCCGCAAGGCTCAACTCTTGAAGGCATAATCAGAAAGTCGGCTCCGGCATAGATACGATGAGAGAGTTCTTCATCATAACCAATGTGAACTCCGTAATTCTTTCTGTATTTTTTTGAAAGTCCTGAAAGTAATTTTTCTATTGTCGGATCCCCTGAGCCCAGAATCAGTATATTCAGGTTTTCATCATATTTATCAATACAAGATGAAACAGATTCAGGAAGAAGATCAGCACCTTTTTCACCTACCAGTCTGCCAATAAATACGACCAGGGGTTTACCTGTACTTAGCCCGAATTCTTTACAGAGCAGTTTTTTATTTTCTTTTTTTCCTGAATCAAATGTTTCCTGCGAATAATTTTTTCTGACCATCGGGTCTTTCTCCGGATCCCAAACTTCGGTATCTATTCCGTTAATAATTCCTAAACCCTTGTTCTTTTCCATCTGAAAAAGCTTTTCGAGACCATTGGAATTATAGGATAGTTCATCCAAATAGCTCGGGGAAACCGTGGTGAATTTCCAGCAGCATTTAACGGATGCAGCCAGAGAGTTAATACAGTTAGACCAATCGAGTAAACCGGCTTTACTGAGATCAAAATCCGGCAGATAGCCGATTTTGTCCCAACCAAACCAGCCCTGATACTGACCATTATGGATAGTGCAGATAGTAGGAATAGTTGCCAGACTTTTATAATTTATGGAGTGAGATATCAGGAATGGGATCAGCCCGCTATGATGATCATGACAATGAATGATATCCGGCTTTACCTCCGATTTACTGATCCAGTCAATAAATGAAAGCTGAAAACAAATAAATTGTTCAATTTCATCAGGATAACAATAAATTTCTTCCCTGTCGAGTATCTTCGGGATATAAATCAGATAAAGATCAAAACCAAGTTTTTTACTCCTTTCTTTCAGTATACTGTATTCAAAGGCTTTATTACCCAAAACCCCGGTTGATTTAAAAATCAGATCGAATACATTCTGCTGTACAAATTTACGATTGTAGTAAGGCATTACAACCGATGCAGTAATACCTGCTTCACAGAGATATCTTGGTAGAGCCCCAACAACATCACCCAAACCACCAACTTTGGCAACCGGGTAACATTCTGCACTGAGATGCATTACATTCATAAATTCATATATCTAAGGAACAATGAATTTAATAAATGTTAACTACAATAATGAATTTAAAGCGTTTAAACCAAGATTGTTTTTTAGCAGACTTAGCTGCAGTTTAATGAGCTTCAAGCCAGTTGTTTCCTTCTCCAACTTCCACCAGGATCGGAACCTCCAGTTTTATGGCATTCCTCATTCTCTCAGTGATAATATTCTTCAAAATCTCTTTCTCTGATTTCAATACATCAAACACTAATTCATCATGCACCTGCATGGTCATTTTTGAAGATAGTTTTTGATCTTTGATATCCTCATGGATTTTGATCATTGCAATTTTAATCATATCAGCAGCCGAACCCTGAATAGGTGCATTAATGGCATTTCGTTCGGCAAACCCCCTGACTGTTTGATTTGCTGAATTAATATCCCTCAGATAACGTCTTCTGCCCATAATAGTTTCTACATAACCATTCTCACGGGCAAAATTCACGGTATCACTCATGTATTTTTTAATACCGGGATAGGTATTGAAATAGTTCTCGATAATTTCAGCGGCTTCCTTTCTTGGTATACCCAGGTTTTGCGAAAGGCCGAATGCTGACTGTCCGTAAATAATTCCAAAGTTTACTGCTTTTGCGTTTCTTCTTTGAGTAGAACTGACATCTTCCAATGCTATTCCGTAAACCTTTGCTGCAGTTGCTGTATGGATGTCATGCCCCTGAATAAAGGCCTCCATCATATTCCCATCTTTACTGATTTCTGCGATAATTCTCAATTCGATCTGTGAATAATCTGCAGACAATAAAATATGATCATTATCCCTGGCAATAAAGGCCTTTCTGACTTCGCGTCCGCGTTCGGTTCTGATCGGAATATTCTGAAGGTTAGGATTGTTTGAACTTAGCCTTCCGGTAGATGCAACGGCCTGATTATAGGAAGTATGGATACGTCCGGTTTTCTTATTGACCATTAGTGGAAGTGCATCTACATACGTGGATTTGAGTTTCTGTAATTGTCTGAAATCCAGAATGTCAGCAACGATATCACTTTTCCCGGCAAGCTGTGTGAGTACGTCCTCGCCGGTTTGGTACTGACCGGTCTTTGTCTTTTTAGCTTTGGGATCCAGCTGAAGTTTATCAAATAATACTTCTCCAAGTTGTTTAGGTGAGGCGATATTGAATTTTACACCTGCTTTTTCGTATATATTTTGCTCAATTTGTCTGACTTCTGCTTCCAGGGTTTTAGAAAAATCAAGCAATGCATTCTGATCTATTTTTACTCCTTCGTGCTCTATATCCGCCAGTACATAAATCAGTGGATTTTCGATGTCATGTGCCAGTTTCCCGGCATTTACATTTTTTAGGATAGGTTCAAAAGTGTTTTTAAGCTGTAGGGTAATATCAGCATCCTCAGCAGCATATTCTTTTAACTTTTCAATTTCAACATCTCTCATATTACCCTGATTTTTCCCTTTTGTTCCAATCAGCGTGGTGATACTTACCGGAGAATAACCCAGATAGTTTTCTGCCAGTAAATCCATATTATGCCTCGAATCAGGATCTATCAGGTAATGAGCAAGCATGGTATCAAATAGTTCGCCCTGAATATCTATGCCATACCATTTCAAGACAAGAATGTCATATTTAATATTCTGACCAACTTTTTTAATATCCTTATTTTCAAGAATTCCTCTGAACTCGTTAACTACCGCTTGGCACTCATCCTGATTTGCAGAAAGTGGTATATACCATGCTTCTCCGGGTTTGATGCTGAAGGAAAGTCCCACAAGTTCACAATCGTTGGCGTCCAATCCGGTTGTTTCTGTATCAAAACATATCTGTTTCTGTGATTTAAGTAGCGAGATCAGCTCTGAGCGTTTTTCAGCATTATCAACCAGCTCATATTTGTGGTTTGTGTTACTTATATTTTTAAAATTGACTGGTGTATCGATTTTTTCAGGTTCATTTTCAGATTTTGTTTCTGCCGGAACTGAAGGGTTGTGCGATCCAAACAAATCCATCTGTCCGCTAGCAGGAGCTGACTTCTGCTCCAAAACATTAAACTCCTCTCCAAAAACCCTTTTTCCAAGTGTTCTAAACTCCAGTTCCGCAAAAAGAGGTTCCAGAACCTCCCGGTTTGGTTCATCAACGTGAAGCGCATCTACATCAAGCTCAACGGGGGCATTAAGCATGATGGTA
>JBAZHY010000002.1:0-21573 GCA_041652175.1 Pedobacter sp. | reverse complement strand
AGGAACCTTATACTTTTGAGCCGGAAAAACACTCTGAGGATGCAAGATCTTTGCTCCGAAATAAGCAAGCTCTGCTGCCTCATCAAATGACAATTGTGCAATAGGCTTTGTTCCTTTAACTATTCTTGGATCATTGTTATGCATACCATCAATATCAGTCCAGATCTGAACTTCCTCTGCAAGTATAGCAGCCCCGATTAAAGATGCTGTATAATCACTACCCCCTCTGCGAAGATTATCAGTCTCACCAAATGAATTACGGCAGATATACCCCTGAGTAATAAATAAAGTATTTTCCGGATACTTATCCAGCATTGGCTGCAAATGTTCCGTAATAAACTCAACGATGGGCTCATTATCCTCATCTATCTTCATAAAATCAAGAGCAGGAAGAAGCTTAGATGGCACGCCTATCTCCGTCAGATAGATATGATACAGAGTGGTAGATATCAATTCCCCCTGAGCAAGTATTACTTTTTCTTCTGCCGGGGTAAAATGTTCGTTGGCAAATGAAGAGATAAAATTAAAATGATAATCTATCAGCTCTTTACCACTTTTTAAGCCTTCTTCAGTTGAAAAAAGTTCTTTGATAAAAATATCATACTTAGCCTTCAATACTGCAATCAGTTCTGCAGCCTTAGGTTTATCTCCTGCAAGATAGGCCTGAGAAATCTCAACGAGGCTGTTTGTAGTACCGGAAACAGCAGAAAGAACAACAATCTGCCTGTCTTTAGGATTAATAATTTCTAATAATTTTTTGATGCGATCGGGACTTCCTACAGAAGTTCCTCCGAACTTTAATACTTTCATTTAGGTTTGAATTTTAGATTGCAGCAAATGATCTTTATACTTGTGCAATGAGTCGCTAAAAATAGGAAAAAACGTACTATTTTTTACACTTAGCCGAATTTAATTTGGCATTTCAGATCAAGATTCTAACCATGTGTACCATTTACAATTATTACAATTAAAAATTTACAATGCAGGACTTAGAAATATCCGTTTTAAACAGAATTAACTCCTGGCTTCAGGGAAGTTATGATATTGATACTAAGAAAGAAATTAAGACTTTACTTGATGATAAAGCTTTTACTGAGCTGACTGACTCATTTTATAAGAATCTTGAATTCGGCACAGGCGGATTGCGCGGAATAATGGGGCCGGGAACTAACCGCATCAATAAATATACCATCGGATCAGCTACTCAGGGACTATCAAACTTTCTTTTAAAAAAATATCCCGGAGAGAAAATTAAAGTTGCTGTTGCTCATGATAGCAGGAACCAATCCGACTATTTCGCAAAAATCACTGCTGAGGTATTTTCAGCAAATGGTATACATGTCTGTTTTTTCAATGCCCTAAGACCTACCCCGCTGCTTTCATTTGCGATCAGGGACTTAGGTTGCAAAAGTGGTGTGATGATTACTGCATCTCATAACCCTAAAGAATACAATGGGTATAAGGCCTATGGCAGCGATGGCGGACAATTCACTTCGCCCGACGACAAAATGGTAATGGATGAGGTTTCTGCAATTAAAAGAGTGGAATTTATCAAATTTGATCGTGTAGATGAAAATATTGAACTGATTACTGAAAGTCTGGATAACTCGTATCTCGATCAAATCACTGCACTTTCAGTGTCGCCTGATGCTATTCAAAGGCAGAAGGATCTGAAAATCGTTTATTCCCCAATTCATGGAACCGGAATCACCCTGGTTCCTGCTGCACTTGAACGGTTTGGATTCAGAAATGTACATATTGTAGAAGAACAGGCAAATCCTGATGGTAATTTCCCAACCGTTATATATCCTAATCCTGAAGAACAGGAAGCCCTCAATCTGGCTATAGCAAAAGCCAGGGCAATTGATGCCGATCTGGTTCTTGCGACTGATCCTGATGCTGATCGCGTGGGAATAGCTGTCAAAAACAATGAAGGCGAATTTATCCTGCTCAATGGAAATCAGACCGGATCACTACTTATTAATTATCTTCTCAGCGCCTGGGAACAGAAAGGGAAGTTAAAAGGGAATGAATATATTGTTTCTACTGTGGTGACTACCAAACTGATTGAAGATATTGCCAGAAAGAAAAATGTTGAATTTTTCGAAACACTTACCGGATTCAAATGGATCGGAGCCGTCATTACTGAGTTGCAGGGTAAGAAAACTTTTATTGCCGGAGGAGAAGAAAGTTACGGATATCTTGTAGGCGAACTGGTCAGGGATAAAGATGCTGTGATCTCATGCGCATTTATTGCAGAAATGACCGCTTATTATAAAGATAAAGGAAGCAGTCTGTATCAGGCAATGATCAGTATGTATCATGAATATGGATTTTACAAAGAAAAACTTGTTTCTATAACCAAAAAAGGAAAGACCGGAGCCGAAGAGATCAAAGCAATGATGCAGCGATTCAGGACGAATACTCCCGAAAGCCTTGGAGGCTCCAGGGTAATCCGTTTAAAAGATTATGAATTAGGTAAAGATACCGACCTGATCTCAGGCAAGTCAGACCGGCTTAACTATCCGAAATCAGATGTTTTGCAGTTTATCACTGCTGATGGCTGCATCATTTCTGCCAGACCTTCAGGAACAGAACCAAAAATTAAATTTTACTGTAGTGTCAAGACAGCACTTCCAGACACAGACAAATTTAACCAGGTGAGCTTTGATCTGGATAAAAAAATAGATCACATAATGCGAGATCTGGAAGTATAACGTCCAATCCTGGTTTTCTAATTAAAATATCAATTTACGAGTGCCCTATCAAGGCCAAACAGAGTATATTTGTAGCATGAAAAGACTTTTGATCCTTGCATTAGCAGCTATTTTATTTCAATCTTGCACTAATAAATCTGAGGATAAACTCCCGTTTTTAGGTAGTCGTGAACCGGTTGAAACAACAGTGAACGGGAAAACTGTGGTTGATACCATTTATCAGACCATTCCTCCTTTCAGTTATCTCAATCAGGATAGTGTTGCAGTAACTGATAAGGACTTTGATGGCATAATTTATGTATCCGATTTCTTTTTCACCTCATGTACCACTATTTGTCCGGTTATGCATAGAAATATGCTGACCGTTTATAACAAATTTAAAGGTAACCCTAAAATCAAGTTCCTTTCACACTCTATCGATGTCAAATACGACCTTCCCTCCCGCTTAAAAAAATATGCAACTAAACTAGGTGTTGAAGGAAATCAGTGGGAATTTGTTCATGGAAGCCGGGACTCAATATTCGGAGTAGCTGCAAAAAGTTACCTGGTTTCTGCATTTGAGGACAGTACGGATCCGCAAGGGCTCGTACATCAGGGCTGGTTTATTCTGGTTGATACAAAGAAGCATTTAAGAGGTGCTTATGATGGAACTAAAGAAGATCAGGTGAAGCAGCTCATGCTGGATATAGATAAATTACTTGCAGAAGAAGCTGCTAATGAGAAATAGTATCATTTACATTCTGTTTTTTCTTTTAAGTATTTCTGCCCTTTTCCATTCTTGTCAGAATGAGGAAGGAATAAATTATAAAAGATACTATGTTAATGGAAAAGGAATTTATGAAAAGAATTGTCAAAGTTGCCATGACGCAGATGGAAAGGGACTCGGCACTTTGTATCCTCCGCTAACCGACAGTCTTTATCTTAAACAAAATAAAAATAAACTGGCCTGTATCATTAAAAATGGCCAGAATGATTCAATACTGATCAATAACATCTATTTTGATGAAAATATGCCAGGGAATAATATCCTCGCAGATATTGATATTGCACAAGTCATTGTCTACATCACCAATTCCTTCGGTAACCAACAGGGATTCTATTCAGACCAGCAGGTTGCAAGCGATTTAAATAATTGCAGGTAAGCTTTTCTGATAGTCGCAGCTTTCTTGTGGTTAACAGAACGATTTGTATTTTTGCAACTCATCAAAAAATTATGGCTAAGCGTACAAGAATTAAAGATTTATTAAACACTACTGATTTCGGCAAGAAAGTTAGGGTAATGGGCTGGGTTAAAACCTTCAGAAATAATCAGTTTATTGCAATAAATGATGGTTCAAGCATTAATAATATCCAGGCTGTTGTCGATTTTAATTCGTTTGATGAAAGCCTTTTAAAAAGACTTACTACCGGTGCTGCTGTTTCCATTAACGGAGAAGTGGTTGAATCCTTAGGAAAGGGCCAGCGAATTGAAATTAAAGTCACTGAGCTTGAAATTCTTGGTGACAGTGATGCTGAAAAGTTTCCTCTGCAGCCTAAAAAACATAGCCTTGAATTTCTTCGTGAAATTGCACACCTGCGTTTTCGTACTAATACATTCAATGCAGTTTTCAAAATCCGTCATGCATTAGCCTATGCCGTTCATAAGTTTTTTAATGATAAGGGCTTTGTGTACATGCATACTCCTATTATTACTGCATCAGATGCTGAAGGAGCGGGTGAAATGTTTAGGGTATCTACCATTGACCCCGATAATATCCCAAGAAATGAAGATGGTAGCATAAATTACAAAGAAGATTTTTTTGGCCGGGCTACCAATCTGACTGTATCTGGGCAGCTGGAGGGAGAATTGGCAGCTATGGCTTTTGGGGATATTTATACTTTCGGACCAACTTTCCGTGCAGAGAACTCCAATACTACACGTCACCTTGCCGAATTCTGGATGATAGAACCTGAAATGGCGTTCTATGACCTCAATGATAATATGGATCTGGCAGAAGAACTTCTGAAATATCTGATCCGCTATGCCATTGAGCACTGTGCCGATGAACTTGAGTTTCTTAAAAACAGACAGCTGGAAGAAGAAAAGTCAAAACCCCAAACTGAACGTTCTGAATTTGATCTGTTGGCCAAGCTGAATTTCTGTCTTGAAAATAATTTTGAAAGGATTACCTACACTGAAGCAATAAGTATTCTTAAAAATTCAAAACCAAATCAAAAGAAACAGTTCAAATATCTTATTGAAGGATGGGGATCTGATCTTCAGTCAGAACATGAGCGCTTCCTCGTGGAAAAGCACTTCAAAAAACCGGTAATTTTAACTGACTATCCGGCCGATATCAAATCCTTCTACATGCGGTTGAATGAACCGGATACAGAAGGAAGATCAACTGTAAGAGCGATGGATATCTTATTTCCGGGCATCGGAGAGATTGTAGGTGGTTCTCAACGTGAAGAGCGCCTTGAAAAACTCGAACAAAGAATGAAAGATATGCATATTCCGGCCGAAGAGATGTCCTGGTATCTGGATACCCGCCGTTTCGGTTCAGCTCCGCATGCCGGATTCGGTCTGGGTTTTGAACGTCTTGTTCTTTTCGTTACCGGAATGACTAATATCAGGGATGTGATTCCATTTCCAAGAACTCCTAAAAACGCAGAGTTTTAAGCATTATCTAAAGTAGTAAGGTCCATTATCTTTTCATAATGAGGCTTAAATGTATCTTCAGAGCTTATATTCATTTCATTCTCGTACTGAGTCGGATAAGGTTTCCTGGTTAAACTTCCTACCTGAACCGGAGGATAAGTTTCAGCATAGGTTTTTATACTGTTCGGACCGGTTCGCCGATAAATCAGAGCCCGATGAATCTCACATGGATGTTTTAACCCTGCTGCTGCTATTAAATGTACGGCACTATTGATTGTTGATTTATGAAAATTAAATACCCTGACCTTCTTGTCGGTCACGTCAAGTCCAACGGTCAATGACGGATCCTGGGTAGCAATACCCGTTGGACAGGTATTTTTATTACATTCCAATGCCTGAATACATCCTAAGGCAAACATCATCCCACGGGCTACATTGCACATATCTGCTCCAAGAGCAAAACTTTTAACCATATCAAAACCGGTAATAATTTTACCTGAGGCAATAACCCTGATATGACGTCTGAGATCAAATCCGGTCAGAATATCATGAACAAAAGCTAATGCATCTCTCAAAGGCATTCCGACCGCGTTGGAAAATTCCTGTGGTGCAGCGCCGGTTCCACCTTCGCCTCCATCTACGGTAATAAAATCAGCATAAATCCCGGTTGAGCGCATGGCTTTACATATTGCAATAAACTCACACTTATTTCCAATACATAGTTTAAAACCTATAGGCTTACCTCCCGAAAGCTCCCTGAGTTTCTTAATGAAAGCTACCATCTCCATCGGATTTGAAAAGGCTGAGTGTGTTGGTGGCGATATAACATCATGTCCCATTTCCACCAAACGAATTTTAGCAATTTCCTCAGTTACTTTACGTGCGGGCAAAATACCTCCATGACCGGGTTTGGCACCCTGCGACATTTTGATCTCTATCATTTTGACCTGAGGCAAATGTGCCCGTTCAGTAAAGGCTTGTTCATTAAAACTGCCATCATTATTACGACAACTAAAATATCCTGTCCCGATCTGCCAGATTAAATCTCCACCAGGTTTTAAATGATGATCACTCAGGCCACCCTCACCTGTATTATGTGCAAAGTCTCCCAGTTTGGCGCCTCCATTCAGAGCTAATATGGCATTTTCACTTAATGAACCAAAGCTCATCGCCGATATATTGTAAATACTGGCAGAATAAGGCTGACTACAATCCGGACCACCAACCATCACTCTGGGATTATGGTTGATCTCATGAGGAGAGTAAGCGGATATACTGTGATTCAGCCACTCATATCCACTCTGGTAAACATCAAGCTGAGTTCCGAATGGTACAGAATCGTCAACATTTTTTGCCCTTTGATAAATAACAGACCTGCTTAAACGGTTAAAAGGCGTACCACTGGTATCGCTTTCTACGAAATACTGATATATCTTTGGCCTGAGATCTTCCATAGAAACGCAGTCTCCCCACCACCGGAAAGTTTCTTGCAATACTATGGCTGCTTTGAATCATATCATAAATACCCAGAACAATTAACGGACCTGTCAATAAAAAAATCCATAAAACCTGGATTGAAATTAAACTAAGTCCAAGAATCATGAGGGTTGACAATAGTGCGAAAACAAAAAAAATCTTTCTCATAATTTTATAATAATCAATGAAATACCCGACGGGTAAAATCATATTCCTTAACAAGATAAAACGCATAATTTAGTACATTTAAACATGCTTATCAAATTATATCCTGAAAACCCTAACGAAAGGCTCATACAGCAGATTACGGAAGTACTGCAAAAAGGAGGGGTTATTATCTATCCCACAGATACGGTATATGGTCTGGGTTGTGATATCACAAATTCGAAAGCAATCGAAAAGATTTGCAGGATAAGAGATATAAAACCTGAAAAGGCTAATTTTTCCTTTATTTGTTATGATTTAAGCCATATTTCCGATTATACCCGTCAAATTGATAATGAAACCTACAGAGTTATCAAAAAAGCCCTCCCCGGACCATTCACCTTTATTTTTAATGCCAATAAAAATGTCCCGAAACTGCTGAGTTCTAACAAAAAAACAGTTGGTATCAGAATACCCGACAATAGTATTGCCAGAGCTATTGTAAAAGCACTAGGAAACCCTATTGTATCAACCTCTATTCATGATGATGATGAAATCATCGAATATTCTACCGATCCGGAATTAATTCATGAGAAATATGAGGAAATTGTAGACCTGGTGATAGATGGGGGTTATGGTGGAAATGAACCATCTACCATAGTGGATTGTAGCGAAGGTGAATTCGAGATAATAAGACAGGGAAAGGGGGACCTGAGTATACATCTCTGATAATTAGCCGATTTAAATATCTACCAGAACTATTTATGCCCTGTTTATCCATTTAATAATGCTATTTTACTATCTTGCGTCAATGGTTAAGCGCATTAATATACAACCTTTCAAAGACTTTTTCAGATCAGAACAAATTGGCGGTATCATATTGCTTTTTTGTGTTGCAGTGTCTATTGGTATTGCAAATTCCTCATTGGGAAATGAATTCGAACAGTTGCTATCCACTCCAATTGGGTTCAGTACAGAAAGCATTCACCTCGAATATTCATTATCCATGTGGATTAATGACGGCTTAATGGCCATATTTTTCCTGCTTGTGGGTCTGGAAATAAAGCGGGAAATGCTTGAAGGAGAATTATCTAATCCGCGGAAAGCTGCTATGCCAATTATGGCTGCTTTAGGAGGAATGCTGTTACCTGCAGCAATATATGTTTTATTTAATCAGGGACTAGAAACTGCCCGGGGCTGGGGTATTCCCATGGCTACAGATATTGCCTTTGCCCTTGGAGTCATCTCATTACTTGGAAAACGAGTTCCGGCATCCCTAAAAGTGTTTTTAGCAGCTCTGGCAATTGCTGATGATCTTGGTGCAATTATAGTAATTGCAGTTTTTTACACCAATGAACTTCACTGGATGCAGTTCTTATATTCGGGAGGTATCCTCCTGCTATTAATCCTGATGAACAGAATGGGAGTGAAAAAATTGGTTTTCTACATTGTTCCGGGAATATTCCTTTGGTACTTTGTTCACCATTCAGGCATTCATGCCACCATAGCAGGTGTCTTACTGGCATTGACAGTCCCTACCAACCCTGTTAAAGAAACTTCACCACTCGAAAAACTTGAACATATCATCGTCAAACCGGTAAACTTCCTGATCATGCCGATATTTGCATTAGCAAATACCAATATTAAATTTGAACAAGGAATGATTGACGGTCTTTATAGCCCGCTTGGCGCAGGTATTATTCTTGGATTATTCCTTGGTAAACCTATTGGAGTGGTTTTCTTTTCATGGTTATCGGTTAAATTAGGTTTCGGCACCTTACCCTCCGGAGCAAACTGGAAACATATTATCGGATTAGGTATGCTGGCAGGTATAGGTTTTACAATGTCAATCTTCGTATCTATGCTTTCATTCAGCAATCCTGAATTTAAGACTGAAGCAAAGTTCGCAATCCTGATCGCATCTGTAAGTGCAGGTATTGCCGGATATCTCTTCCTTAACTTTTTAAACAGGAAGAGAAGGGTTTGAAATAGGGCAAGTTCGATTTATAAACCCATCGTTTGATTCAGGGCCTGATTGACCTGACAAACTCAGGAATACGCTGCATTGCATTTTCTGTTCCCAGAAATTTAACAAATGCACTGCCAACTATAGCTCCCCTGGTATATTCGGCTGCTTTGTTAAAACTTGCCTGATCGGAAATACCAAAGCCAATCATCGTTGGATTCTTAAGTTTCATATCCCTGATACGTGAAAAATATGCCTCAGCTTCTTCAGAAACTTTTAGATTTTTACCGGTAGTTGATGATGAAGAAAGAAGATAGATAAATCCATTACTTAATTCATCTATCTTACGGATGCGCTCTTCTGAAGTTTGAGGAGTGACCAGGAAAATATTACTCAGGTTATTACTGATAAAATCGCCTTTATAAAGTTCTTCATATTCATACATTGGAAGATCCGGAACAATAATGCCATCTACCCCTACTGAAGCACATGACTCACAAAAATTTTTCACTCCATACTGTAAAACAGGGTTTACATATCCCATCAATAATACCGGAATATTCACCCTCTTTCTCAGTTCTTTTAACTGTTCAAAAAGCACTTTCAGATTCATTCCATTCTGCAATGAAACCTGAGAACTATGTTGAATTACTGGTCCGTCAGCAAGTGGATCAGAGTACGGAAAACCAATTTCAATAAAATCAGCACCCGCCTTTTCTACTGCTTCTGCTACATCCACAGTGCTGTTTAATTCAGGATAACCTGCAGTAAAATATAAAGATAAAAGCGGCTCCTTTTTATTTTGGAATAATTCATTAAGTCTGTTCATGTTATTTCTTATACTGAAAAATGATCATTTCTGATCTTTCTGTTCAATTCGTTTATTATAAATTAAAGTATTTCATATAGGTATCCAGATCCTTATCGCCACGCCCTGATAAGCATATAACAACGCTTTCCTTCCCTGTAAATACCATCTTTTCCAGATATGCAAGTGCATGTGAGCTTTCAATCGCCGGAATTATTCCCTCGAGCTCAGCACATAATCTGCCGGCCTGCATTGCCTCATCATCTGTTACACTAACATAATCAGCACGGTTAGCTTTGAACAAATGGGCATGCTGCGGACCAATTCCCGGATAATCAAGTCCGGCAGAAATAGAATAAGGCTCAATGACCTGTCCGTCCTCGGTTTGCATCAAAATAGAACGGCTTCCATGCAATACGCCTTCTTTTCCCAAAGAAGTTGTTGCAGCCGATTCACCACTATCCACTCCCAGGCCGGCGGCTTCAATAGCAATTAACTTAACATCTTCATCATCCAGAAAATGGTAGAACATCCCCATGGCATTACTCCCACCTCCAACACAAGCCATTACTATATCCGGATTTTCAGATCCTGTTTTCTCAAGTAATTGCTTTTTGGTTTCTTCTGAAATAACAGACTGAAACCGGGCTACCATATCCGGGTAAGGGTGCGGACCAACCACTGAACCTATAATATAATGCGTATTAACCGGGTTATTTATCCAATCCCTCATTGCTTCATTTGTGGCATCCTTAAGAGTTCTGCTTCCGGATGTTGCCGGAATTACCTTTGCTCCCATCATTTTCATTCTGGCTACATTAGGTGCCTGTCGCGCAATATCTACCTCTCCCATGTAAACTACGCATTCCAATCCCTTAAGAGCACATACCGTCGCTGTAGCTACTCCATGTTGTCCGGCTCCGGTTTCAGCTATAATCCTTTTTTTTCCTAATCGCTCAGCAAGCAGAATCTGTCCAATAGTATTATTGATCTTATGAGCTCCGGTATGATTCAGATCTTCCCGTTTAAGATAAATATTTGTGCCGTATTTAGCAGATAATCTCTCTGCATGAAACAAGGGAGAAGGCCTCCCCACATAGTCTTTCAATAACATTTGAAATTCTGCCTGAAATCCCGCTTCATAAATAATTTCAAGATACTGCTTACGCAATTCTTCTACATTGGGGTATAACATCTCAGGGATGTAGGCACCGCCGAAGTCGCCGAAATAACCTTTTTCGTTTACTCCCCATTTAACCGAGCTCTGTAAATATTCCTTGTTCATATCTATTATCCCCTTAGGGGTATTTCTAATTCCTTAATAATTTAAATACCTGTTTAAGACTCCCGAGATCCTTTAGCCCGGGCTCAATCTCAAATCTACTGTTCAGATCTACTCCATATAAATATTTGCCTCCAAATTTACTGATACCGGATATATTTTCCGGATTCAATCCTCCACTTAAGAAAAACGGCTTAGGCCCCTGATACTTTGCAAGCAAACCCCAGTCAAATGTCATTCCCGAACCACCATGCTCCGTAGTTTTGGTATCAAACAGAAAAAAATCACAAACATTCTGATACGCTTCCAAAACCTTAAAATCAAAATCGGGTGACATTCCAAATGCTTTGAATAATTCAATTCGCTTGCCGTGCACAGATTTTTTTAATTCATTCTGTAATTCAGCACAAAATTCAACACTTTCAGCACCATGCAATTGAACGGCATCCAAATCATATTGATTTATTTTTTGAATTATTTCATTAATCTCAGCATTAACAAAAACGCCGGTCAATTTAATAGATTCAGGTAAAGTGTCTAAAGTCTCTTTATCAGGTTTATCTGCAAAACGTTTAGATTGAGGATAAAAGATTAGTCCCATATAATCCGGCTTCAGGTCAGAAAGTCCGATTATATTCTCCTTATCCCTCATACCACAGACTTTGATCTTCATCCCAGTAACTTCTTAAAACTATTTAAAGCCTTTTTACTATTTAAAGATTCCTCTGCCTCATAAAAACAATCAGAAAATGATCTTTCGGGATCTATTGTCTGAATAGCCAGTGCCGCATTGCATACAACCACATTATTTTGCTCTGTAGTACCGCGTCCTTCAAGGACAGCCGTAAATATGTCGGCTGATTCTTTTACTGTACTTCCTCCCCCAATTTTCACTGGGTCAATCTTCTCAAAACCAAGCGCTTCAATAGAATAAATATGCTCACCTTTTGCTGAGAATGTTTTAAAATCACAAGTCAGTGAAATTTCATCATATCCCTCTAATGCATGAAGAATATTATACTTTATATCCGATTTCTGATAGAGATAAGCATATAAGCGGGCTAATTCAAGGCTGAATACACCCACCACCTGATATTTAGGGAAAGAGGGATTAACCATTGGGCCAAGCATGTTAAAAAATGTTTTTACCCCTAATTCCCTGCGTATCGGAGCTACAGTTTTCATTGCAGCATGAAAAAGCGGGGCATGCAAAAAACATATTCCTGCCTGATCCAGACTCTTCCTCAATTTATCATTTTCATTAGTAAATTGATAACCAAGGTATTCCATAACATTTGAGGAACCGCATCCGGAAGAAACACCGTAATTACCGTGTTTTGATACTTTATACCCTGCCCCCGCAACCACAAACGAAGCCAGTGTAGAGATATTGAATGTATCTTTGCCGTCACCACCGGTTCCACAAAGATCGATAAGCTCATAATCACTCAGTTCTGCTTTCAGACATAAGTCAAGCATACCGTCACGAAAGCCTTCAAGCTCTTCCACTGTAATACTTCTCATACAGTAAGCGGCCATAAATGCAGCCATCTGAGATGAATTGTATTTACCCATGGTAATATTCGTAAGTATCTCTTTAGATTCTTCACGACTGAATGTTTTGTGTTCGAAAAGGTGGTTAAGTATCTGTTTCATCTGTTATTACTGCATTTGAGCCTTTAAGCCCTGTCTGACTTTTATATTTTTCACAAAAAAAGGGTTGCCTTCCAGGCAACCCTAAGTAATATTTTCTATGTTCTGAAAATTATATACCTCTGTTGATTGCCGAATGCTTAAACATTTGCCACCACCAGATAGTATATAATTTGTTTGAATTCATTGTTTAAACAAATATGAATAAAGTTTTTCTTAGCTGCAAACGTTTTGAGTATTTTTAAAAGATATGAAAGCAACCAGAAAATCAAGAAGGGTATTACGATTAAAGAGAAGTTTAGGAAAAGGAACATTAATATTTTTAGGAATATGCCTTGCCTCATTCGGCCTGAAAGGGTTTCTGGTTCCCAATCATTTTATCGATGGAGGTATCACTGGTATATCCTTATTAACACATCAGCTTACCGGTATTCCGGTATCAGTCTGGTTGATTGTATTTAACGCCCCATTCATTCTTCTTGGAGCTAAGCAAATCGGTAAAAATTTCGCAATAATCACATCAATTGCGATTCTTATTCTGGCTGCAATTATCTATTTTATTGACTTTCCTGTTATTACAGATGATAAATTACTAATCTCAATTTTTGGCGGGTTTTTCCTGGGAGCGGGTATTGGTCTTTCAATCAGAGGCGGCTGTGTAATCGACGGAACTGAGATTCTGGCAGTTTACATTAACCGAAAAAGTATATTAAGTATGGGTGATATTATTCTGCTGATCAATGTATTTATTTTTCTTATGGCGGCATTCATTCTGAATATTGAAACTGCACTTTACTCAATTCTCACTTATTTATCAGCCTCAAAAACAGTAGATTTCATCATTCAGGGTATAGAAGAGTATACCGGAGTAACAATAATCTCTTCTAAAAGTGCCCAGATCAGACAGGCAATTACACAAAAACTTGGAAGAGGTGTAACGATCTATAAAGGTGAAAGAGGACTCGAGCATTCACAGTTTAAGAACAAGGATATTGATATTATTTTTACCGTTGTTACCCGGTTGGAATTATCTAAGCTTAAACATGAGATTGATATTATTGATCATAAAGCATTTATCGTCATGAGTACAATCAGTGATACCAAAGGAGGTATCATTAAACCAAGGCCATTACACTAACATTAGAACTAAGTTCATTTTGAAGATTTCCTGCTACTTAAAAACATCGTGAACATTAATACCAAAAGAAACAACATTCCAACGAATTGATGAAGGACAGCAAAAAGAATTGGGATCTCAGTTCTGCTGCTTAAGATAGTTAAAACCCCCAGGACAATCTGAATAATCAAAAACAACAGAGGCAAATACCTTATACTATACAAAACATTATTGGCAGGCAATTTATTAGCCTTTAAAGTCCATATCACTACAGGAATACAGATCAGATACGCAAGTCCGCGATGAATGAATTGTACTGTAATCAGATTATGTGAAATATCATCCCAGAAATTAGATAAAGTAGCCATTCCCGACGGCCAGTAACTTCCGTTAATATCCGGCCAGGTATGTGAAGCCAGGGCTGCATGTAATCCGGCCATAAATGCACCGTATATTAATTGGATTGTTACCATTACCAGTAAAATCAGATTGATACCCCTGAGCGACGGAACATAAAGAATTTCAGGTGATGGAATACTAAGTTTCAGGGCAAACCAAAAAACATAACATAGTAAAATAAGGGCTGCAATGAAATGAATAGCTAACCGGATATGACTTACATACAGATTTTCAGCATTCAATCCGCTTTGAACCATAATCCATCCGATTGCTCCCTGTAATCCTCCAAGAAGAAAAAGAATAATCATTGGTTGGACCATATTCCTTTCAATTTTCTTTTTGATCAGAAAATAAATAAATGGAAATATGAAAACCAAACCCATCAGTCTGGCCCAATCACGATGAAGCCATTCCCAGAAGAAAATAAACTTAAAATCGCTTAAAGAAAAATGACTGTTCAGGTGCTTGAACTGAGCAATTTCTTTATATTTATCAAAAGCCTGCTGCCATGCATCTTCATTCATTGGAGGAAATGCTCCAATAATAGGCTGCCATTCTGTAATAGATAAGCCGGAACCGGTTAAACGGGTAAGGCCTCCCAGTAAAACCTGAATCATGATCATAATTAAACCGATAAATAACCACCTGGTCACTGCTCGATTATCCTTTGGCAAATCCATATTATTTGTTTGGTTTAAACAGAAAATTATGGCAGCAAATATCTGTAATAAAACGATTATTTCAACTAATAATTCGGTCTGCAGAATATCAAATTACCAATTGAAATGGCGTTTTATTGATAGAAAATCATGGATTACCCTTCAAACAAAGTAAATTTCATATCCCCTCCCCAAATTGTTGTGTAACATTTTGAATAAACAGACTTATTCAATAATCATAATAATCAAACACATAAAATCCGGCACTTTTATCCCCTCAATAATTAAATTATAAGTCATTTATTATCAGTATATTGTAAAATATAAAAAATACAATCGGATTATCTTCCTCATAGAATTCTTCAAATTGAAAAAGAAAGAAGTCTGATATTTATCTGAATAATAATTTGGAGTATCAAATACCGATTTCACTGCTTAAATTTGTATAACCAATTATTAGAGACAGGCATACATATTCAAAATAGATTCTTAAATCATTTAATATGAAACCGACATAATTAAAAAAATCATTAAGTCCATAAGGCAATGATTTTTTTAATTATCAAAGGCTCCATCTGACAATTACAAACAAAAAAATAAACAGATGAAAATACTGATCAACCTTGTCATTAAAGGATTAATGACTATTTCAACAATATCATTTATTGTCGGATCCTGCTCAGAAAGCCTGAGGGCTTCAACCCTTAAATCAGGAAGTCAGGATACGGTTGGTTTTATCCAGTATAAAGGAAAGGTTGTAGACAGTAAGAATAAAAATACACTGAGCTTTGCCTCTTTATCTCTCAAAGGCACCAATATTGCCGGTGTAACGAATAGCGAAGGGGAATTTTCAATTAAAATTCCTAAAATTAACTCTGCCGGGGAATTACTGTTCTCCTACCTTGGATACAAGAATAAAACTGTAAAGCTTCAGGAATTAAAAGCAGAAAACAATCTGATTTCTCTCGATCCATCCAACATATCATTAAGTGAAATTATTGTCTCAACCAATGATGCTGAACTCCTTTTTAAACAGGTGATGAACAAAAGGGAACAGAATTATAGTGAGGATCTTAACTTAATGACAGGCTTTTATAGGGAAACAATCAGGAAACGAAAGAATTATTTATCACTTTCTGAGTCTGTTCTCGAGATCCAAAAACAACCTTATCGGAGTGAAATTGATGATTTCATAGAACTGTTCAAGGGTCGAAAAAATACAGATTATACCAAACTTGATACTTTAACATTTAAACTGCAAGGCGGGCCATATACTACCATTTTTCTGGATATCATGAAATATCCGGATTTTATTTTCACGGATGATCCGATGAAGAATTATGAGTTTAGTCTTGAAAACAATACCCAGATCAACGATAAAAAAGTATATGTTCTTGCCTTTAAACAAAGACCGGTAGTTCTTGATCCGCTTTATTATGGGAAATTATATATCGATACCGAAAGCCTGGCAGTTATCAGTGCTACCTTCAATCTGAATGTAGAAAATAAAAAGGCGGTAAGTGCTTTGTTTACACAGAAAAAGCCTGCCGGATCTGAGGTCTATCCTATCGAAGCCAGCTACCAGATTAATTACCGGGAGCAAAACGGTAAATGGCTCTTCGGTTATTCACGGGGTGATATTATCTTTAAAGTAGACTGGGCTAAAAAACTGTTTAACACCACTTATGAATCCTCAATTGAACTGGCTGTAACGGATTGGAGGAAAAAGACCAACGATCCTTCAAAAACAACACAAAAGCTAAGACAAAATGTGATTATGATCGATAAAGTCTCAAATTTCGCTGATCCTGAATTCTGGGGAGAATACAATATCATTGAACCTGAGAAATCAATCGAAACAGCGATCAGAAAAATTCAGCGTAAATTATAATATTCAGAATTACTTTAAATGATCTGTTGAAGTATTGTGCCTGAACAACTTTTTATCAGCATAAAAAGTACCAAAAGGTATCAAAGAAGCGATGAATCCAAGACTTAGTTTCAGGAAAGACCATTTGTAAAGATAAGACACCTGGATCAGCATAAAAACATATAATATAAATAATACCCCATGGATCATACCTACAATATAGTTGGGTTCAGGCATATCATATCTGTATTTTAATATCATAGTAAACCCGATAAGAAGGAATGAACAACCTTCTACAAAAGCAATAAAACGGAAACGATCAAGTGGTGTCTTAAACATAATTAAAGTGCTGATTAATTTTGGGGCAAATTAGGGAATTATACCAGGACAAAAATCAGGATAAAGTAAATCCTGAAAATTAGCCGGAATTAATCAGGAATATTTTTTACCACAACATCCTTTGGCACAGAAACATCTTCAGGATAGTAAACATCAGGGAGATTCTTACTATTCTCAGTCTGCCAGGAATAAGATATATCATGTTTAACATCTATACCTGCAAAATACCTGAGATATAAATGCATTTAAAATGAAGATTAAAACTATGTTCAGCT
The DNA here is from genome assembly GCA_041652175.1 of Pedobacter sp. Lineage (GTDB taxonomy): Bacteria > Bacteroidota > Bacteroidia > Sphingobacteriales > Sphingobacteriaceae > Daejeonella. Next base: position 4,227 of record JBAZHY010000002.1, on the reverse strand, counting down.
TCATTATTTAATCAATGGATCTTTTTCCTTTGTAAAATGATTGTATACTAAACCATCTAACCAACCGGGTAATACCTTATTCAAAAAGACAGTAAGTTTACCTTGTGCGGTCATTATCAAAGAGCGCCTGCGTTGCTCAACGCCTCTTACAATAATCAAAGCAACCTCATCTGAGCTCATCATTTTAGCTTCATCCATGCTGGTTTCGCCCTGGGCACTGCCATCTTTTACTAAAGCTACATTCCTGATATTGGAAGCTGTGAATCCTGGAGAAGCAATCATAACATGAAGTCCGGTTTTCAGATTCTCTACTCTTAAGGATTCCAGAAATCCATTTAATGCAAATTTTGAAGCTGAATATCCTGTTCGTCCGGGTAAACCCCGGTAACCTGCAATAGAAGATACACCAACTACAGAGCCTTTACTTTTTAACAATTCAGGCAAAGCATATTTGGTACAATAAACCGCACCCCAGAAATTAACATCCATCAAGTTTTTTAATACCTGCAGATCGAGGTCCCTGAACAGGGCCCTCATAGAAATACCTGCATTATTGATCAAAACATCAATCCGGCCAAAAGTATTATTTGCCTGGGCGATCAGATCCTTACAATCTGATTCCTTTGATACATCGCATTGAACGGCAACGGCTTTAATTGCATAACGAGTTTCCAGATCCTGTGCAATTTCACAGAGGGTTACATATTGCCTTGCCCCCAATACAATATTCGCCCCTCTGGCTGCAAATTGCTCAGCACAGGATTTTCCAATACCGGAAGATGCTCCGGTAATAATGACTGTTTTATTTTTAAGATCCATTTATCGGATTTAGTTTAAATGATCAGCAGAATATATCATTTGACAAGTGAATTTTCGTACGGAATACGGGTAGCGATCGACTTTCCAAGTGTAATTTCATCAACATATTCAAGTTCACCTCCAAAAGCAATTCCTCTGGCTATAGTACTGATCTGAATTCCTGTATCTTTTAATTTTTTATAAAGGTAAAAAATGGTAGTATCACCCTCCATTGTAGCACTTAATGCAAGGATAACTTCAGAAACACCGCCTCCCTTAACCCTCTCAACCAAACTTTCAATATTCAGATCTGAAGGCCCGACACCATCCATCGGAGAAATCAATCCCCCCATTACATGATAGACTCCCTGATACTGTCCGGTATTTTCTATCGCCATCACATCCCTTGTATCCTCAACCACACAAATAAGGGATTTATCTCTTTTAACGGAGCTACAAATCTGACATAACTGATCATCAGATATATTGCAACATTCAGTACAATATCTGATATCACGCTTCAGGACAGTCAGTGCATTGCTAAACTTTTCAACCTCTGCCTTCGGTTGGTTAAGCAAATGTAAAACCAGTCGAAGCGCGGTTTTCTGACCGATTCCGGGTAAAGTAGAGAATTCATTTACTGCATTTTCAAGCAGTTTTGAAGAAAAATTCATACTGCAAATTTAAATTTAAAACTTAATGTTTGCTAAAGCACTAATTATAAATTGAATCCGGCAAAAAACAATGAATACAATACCACATAAAGAATAGGATACTTCATTTTACTAACTTAATTGTTAATTTAGTCGCCTATAACCAATTGAAATTTATGGCTCCCGGAGTTTTACTTACTTTCCTCATCGGATACTTTGTTATGTTGATAGGCATCTCCTATTTTACATCCAAAAAATCATCTGATAATTCGACTTTCTTTACTGCTAACAGAAACTCCAAATGGTATCTGGTTGCTTTCGGAATGATTGGAACCGCCTTATCGGGTGTTACCTTTATTTCAGTCCCCGGTGAAGTAGGAAACCCCGCAGGAAACGAATTTAAATACTTTCAGTTCGTTCTTGGAAATGCTATTGGATTCATTCTTATCGCTACTGTGCTACTCCCTTTGTATTACAGAATGAACCTTACCTCCATTTACACTTATATCGAAGAAAGACTTGGAATCTACAGCTATAAAACTGCGGCAAGTATTTTTCTATTAAGTCGTACTATCGGGTCGTCATTCAGACTTTATCTGGTGGTTATTGTATTGCAAAGATTTATTTTCGATTCTTATGGAGTTCCGTTCTGGGCTACTGTTCTGATTTCCCTGGCCCTGATCTGGTCATACACCTTTAAAGGCGGACTAAAAACGATCATCATTACGGATACACTTCAGACACTGTTTCTGGTATCATCAGTAATCCTGACGATTTACTTCATTTGCGATAGCCTGGATCTCAATATTTTTCAGGCGTTTGAAACCATAAAAAACAGCGGATATTCCAAAATATTTTTCTACGAAGACTTCATTACCAGCAGATTTCATGTGAGCAAACAATTACTGGGCGGAATTTTCGTAACGATTGCTATGACCGGACTGGATCAGGATATGATGCAAAAAAACCTGAGCTGTAAGAATATTGGTGAGGCTCAAAAGAATATGTTCACATTTACTACAGTATTTGTGATCATTAACCTGTTCTTCTTAAGTGTCGGAGCCCTTTTATATGTTTATGCAAGCAAGAATGGTATTGCCATACCGGTAGACAGTATCACCGGAAAGCCACGCACCGATTTTCTTTTTCCTGAAATAGCGCTAAACCATTTAACTCTTATTCCTGCTATAGTTTTTATGCTGGGATTAACGGCAGCAACTTTTGCAACAACAGACTCCGCACTAACCGCATTAACTACATCGTTCTGTGTTGATTTTCTTGGATTCTCAAAGAAAGAGGACGTTAACTCAGCTTCATCTATCAGAACCAGACATATAGTTCATGTTGGATTTTCATTACTGATGTTTCTGGTTATTTTATTATTCAATGTAGTGAACAATGCAGCAGTTGTCAGTGCTATTTTTACGGTGGCATCCTACACCTATGGTCCTCTGATCGGGCTTTACGGGTTTGGACTTTTCATGAAGAAAAGAACTGTTCATGATAAACTTGTTCCGTTCATCTGCCTTCTTTCCCCTGCAATATGTTTCTTCCTGAATGCGAATTCCAAAACATTAATGGGTGGATATGCCTTTGATAACGAAATGATTGTTGTTAACGGATTAATCACCTTTATCGGACTACTGGCAATCAGCAAACCGGCAATTGGAAAAACCCAGTTTTAGAAGGCAGGAAAACAGAAATGATTTTACGAATCAGAAGGACGGGAAATTAAACCCGGAAAAGGAAATATAGGATTGAGTCAAAATAAAATTGACCGGGATCTATATTTCCTGGCTTTAAATATAAATTTAAATATAAATTTCCCCTTTCAGATAAGTAACCGCTTTACCCGACATGAGTACTCTGTCCCCTCTGTGTTCGCACCATAGTTCACCCCGACGGGCGGATAACTGATAAGCATGAAGCTCATGTTTTCCCAGTCGCTCAGCCCAATAAGGAATCAAATTACAATGAGCAGATCCGGTAACAGGATCTTCGTCGATACCCGCAGCAGGAGCAAAAAATCTGGATACAAAATCGCAATGCTCACCGGGGGCAGTTGCGATAAAGCCTAATGATTCAATTGCTCTCAAAGCCTTAAAATCAGGTTTAAGTGCTATCACATCTGCTTCCTTTTCATAAACCAGAAAATAATCCCTGGAACGAAGCACTTCCTGCGGTTTGGAACCACCCATCGCTTCTGGCAAGCCTGACGGTAATTCGCAGGCCTCAGGAATTCTTGAAGGAAAATCAAGTGTATACCTGTCCTGGTTACGATGTACTGTCAGCGTTCCTGCCTTCAATGTATGAAAATGAACAGTATCACCTTCATGATTCAATATATCAAACAATACATGGGCAGTAGCCAGGGTTGCATGCCCGCAAAGATCTACTTCAGTTTCCGGAGTAAACCATCTCAACTCAAAATCTTTACCCTGAGGGATGAAAAATGCTGTTTCCGCAAGATTGTTCTCGGCAGCAATTTTCTGCATCAGCGGCGCAGGAAGCCATTCCCTTAAAGGACAAATCGCTGCCGGATTTCCCCCAAAAAGTACATCTGTGAAGGCGTCAACCTGATAAATTGAGATAGTTTGCATATTTCCTTTACTCTTAGATCAATAATAGGTCAATCTTATTACACCAGCAAGTGATTTTGCTAAACGTACAACCTGACGGGTGTATCCATATTCATTATCATACCATACATAAATCACGGCAGACCTGCCATCTTTTGAAAGAATGGTAGCCGGTCCGTCAACAATAGACGCATGAC
>JBAZHY010000001.1:304-39260 GCA_041652175.1 Pedobacter sp. | reverse complement strand
ACCAGCAATTGCAATATCCGAACCTGCTTCTGTCATAATACTGTTTTCAATATTTGAAGCAGATGTGAATTTCGCTATTTTGCCTGATGTTCCGCCTGCTGTTGTAACGCTTCCTGAACTACCGCCTGTCGCTGTTAATACCCCAGATGTTAAGGAAAGTCCTGACCCGATAGTAATCTTACCTAATAAACCTGTATTGTCTGCCCCCGTGATAACATTCCCTGACCCAGACAATGTAGGATATAGAACACCCCCCGAACTATTCCAAGACAGTAAAGTGGTATAATCTGTATTGCCTGAATTTGGGGTAATAAACTTCCCCGCGTTTCTGAACATATACTCTGAGCCGTTTCCAGAAAATGTGGCACCCACATTTGAAATCGGATCAACGCCAAAAGCTATGGTTTGATTACCTGTTGTTGCCCCTATTATCTGCGTTTTATAAACTGAAGCATAACCGAAATTGCTTTGCCTTATCCAATCAAAATCCGGACTTTTAAGCCTGAGTCCAAATGTTGCACCTACACCCGGAGAAATATTAAGCAATGACGCATCGTTATAATCGGTAACTAAAAATGAATACAAAGATCCTGAACCCCCTCTGATTTTTCCCCCATACCCAGATGCGTTAGAGTTAGCAAAATTAGCCGCAAGAGTACCGGAAGAATTGTATGTTGTGTTTGAGAACAGCCCTGTTGCTGTTACGTCTCCCGCGAATGTGCCAGTTGTTCCGCTAACCCCCGTTGTTGCCGCAATACTCCCCGGTGCAATAAAAGTGCTGGGTATACTCAAAACCGGTGTTGATGTCCCTGTAACTGTTATTTGATTTGCCGTGCCAGTTACGGATGCTACTCCTGTCCCTGTACCTCTTAAATATCTCGTATCTCCTTTAGGGAAGAAGTTTGAAACAGTTTGTAATCCTGTTGCTGAAGTGTCTACTTTGGCCTTAGCAATCGCACCCGAAGCTACGTTGTCAAAGGTTCGGTTAGCTTTTTTGGTTAAGCTGTCTTGCAAGCCTATGGGAACACTAGGCAAAGTATATGGTGTAAGCATTTTTAAAGTGCTATTCCATATTAATGATTGACCATTGGTTATTCCCGTTAATCGCGCACGAGGTAATGTATCTAAGTAATTCGGATTCAAAAACGTGCTGACTATTCCTGTTGTTGCATCTCTACGAACGGTTACATTCGTTTGAGCCTGTACCCATAAAGGGAATAATAGTAAGAATAATAATTTTTTCATGGTTAATAAATTAAAACGTAATTTGTTGATGGTTGTAAGCCGGACATGATTCTGGTTGTTAAATTAAAGTCCCCCATTGGTTGCGAATAGTCACCTGCGTAAAGTGTTTTTAAAGCAGGAATAGCAGGCAATGGGTCGCCACCTGAATGGGCTGTAAAGTCGTAATTCCCTGATGAATCTGATGTGAATGAAATAGTATCATTTAAAACTCCACGCAAAGCCCCGATAGTCGTGCGATAGGTTACGTTATTCCCTGTTTCAGCTACAACTATAATCGTGCTATCTGCCAGCGTTCCTGAGAATGCCGGAAAATCTTTTGTATATATTCCAACTACTGGCATATCATTTTAATTTACAAATACATAAACACCATTATCAACGTAAACATCTACGTCCTGATACCAAACATTTTGATCTACATCCGCAGGAATAATTTCACCAAATCCAACTATTGTTCCTGTAAATGTAATAATTTCACCCGAATTTGACACCATTTCAAGATTAGACAAAAATCCTGTGCCTGCATCATTTACCCCTGTCATTTCCCAACCTCCGATAACTTGTGCCCTCATCAAGATTGATAAATCCTCCCATGACATACCCAAATCTGAAACCATTACAGCCTCAAAGTTAATTTGGTAAGAGTTAGCCAAAGGAATCGATTTTAAAGCCCCTGACTGAGTACGTTTTGCCGTATTGATGAAAGTAACCGCCTCACTTAATCCGTTTGATGTAAGGCAGGCAATAGGTTCATCATTCCAATATAATATGCAATCGTTGCCGTTCATCATTTTACAGTTACTTTAGTCGTTTCACCATAATCAGGTTCAAGCGTGTAATCCATAGCAATTTCAGTATTTGAAATTCTTGTATGAACTGCCTTGCAGATATTCGCCTGTAAATCATACCTCAAAGATACAGGCATAAATCTGCCATCTACCAAATCAATCGTAAACAAAGATAATGGATTGAAATAATTAAATATAGAACCCTCGAACTTGACAAATGGCCCTGCATACATTCTTTGAAGTTCCTCAACTGCTAATCTTAAAAATGGCTTAGTTGCTTCAAATGGCTCTGATAGTGCAGATTCCGATAAGCCTCTACGTTTCCAATCGGTTGTTAATGTTGTTTCATCACTTTCATAGATTGCGCCCAAATATATCGAAGCCTCACTATCACCACAAAAAACATCAATAGTTTCAGGTACAAAACTAAAATCTCCTGTTTGTGTTGCCGTATGAATCTCTCCAACTACTGCCCCTAATTCAAGTAAAATAAATCCTGATATATTAGTATAAATTATATCATTTACTGTTCCTGAAGGAGCAAGAACCCTGACTGTAATTGATTTTGTAAATGACCCTGTTATTGGAACTATGTCAGATACTATCTGAAAAGTACCACCTGTACCTACTTGACTTCTTTCAGTATAGGGTAAATCAACTATACTTTTTAACCAAATACCACCTGTCTGCAAATAGTAATTATCTAAGCCATCATTTAGCTTAATGACAAAATTCATATCAGTACCGAATAGCGGATCTGGATTTTCGTAATCTACTAATAGCTTAAAACGTTTCCCATTATCTATTGAAACTGTGTTATTGTTCTCATAGTAATTTGTCAAAGTTGGATAAGTGCCACCATCCGAAAAGAATATCAAACCACCACCAGATGCAGTACCTATATACATAGTTCCTGTTTTAGTCCATCCCGGTATAGTTACATCATCGCAAGGCAATGCAGGGTCGCCAACGCAACCTCTTGAAAATCCTATAAAAGTCGGATTATCCAATTCTTCATCAGGATTCTGCTTGACACCGTATTTATAAGACATGGAAACATTCTTATAAGCACGTTCTATCATACTTAATTGATCGGTCAAAATATGAAAATATGGTGCGATAATTATACCCTGTGAATATCCTCCTAATAATTGTTTAATGTTTTTAGATACAGTACCTGTATAAACATTATCGGTATAAGACCTGAAAACTAAAGTATCTGATAATGCAGCTTCATTTGGTCTATAAATAAACCACTCCCCCTCTGATTGAATAATACAGGCAGTCCATTGCCTTAAAATTGAATCCATAACCTCCTGGCAGTTCATAGGGTTTATCTCATCATCTTTTAAGAACCTTTGAGCATCTACAAACGTAGTATTTAACGGATCTAAAGTATCTGAAGGTGTGTAACTATCGGGGTAGATATTTACGCACGTATTAATCACTATTGAAGGATAAGATAATCGATTAAGACAGTTGTAAATAACCTCTAAAAACGATTGCTTGCCTAACCAGAAATTACCGTCATTTTGTACGTATGATAAGTTCTTAATCAATCCTAATCCATCAACTGCATTCACCTGAATTGTGTACGGAGTAAAAGCAAATGATTCCTGACATCCATCAGGGATAATGAAACCTGACCAAATTAATGAGGCATTACGGTAAATTTCAACTAACCACTTTTGCTCATTCTCTGTGTAAAGGTCTTGCAGTTGAAAATTTTCGGTAGCTATTAGATTTAACGTACATTCCGAGCCTCGTAGTGGCTGCATTTTGTAATCGGAACTATTATTGTAGTCAATGATAACAGGACTCTCCTGAGCCTCTATTTCTTCTGCTGCATCGACTCCATCAAGTTCAGAAATCTTGCATAAATATTCATTGATAACAAGCGGATTACGCTTATCTCTATCCGCATAAAAAGTGAAATAATATCTAAGGTTGTAACTCATGGCCCGAATCTTTGAAGTTTAGCACCTGCACGATTTAGGACACCTACTAAGTTAACGCCTGATATTTCAAACACTACCCGACCGCCTCCGAAATCTACGGAACTCGCAGAGCTTGTACTTGCAGTACTTGTAGAATATGCAGGTTGTGGTGCAGGTTGTTTCTTTTTGAATAATGATGCAATTCCTGCAACTGCTGCAATACCTCCAAGTATAGGTAATAATAAACCTCCGCTTGCCGCTGTACCTGTTGCTACTGTTGCAGCAGCTCCTGATGTTGCTCCACCGGTAGCAACGGCTTTTTTAGCGAATAACCCAGCTAAAGCAAAACCTAATCCCCCTTTTTTCTTTGAGTCTGTATAATCTTGCCCTGTATTTACTTTGAATAAATTAACCAATCCGGCAGCTGCCTCCGATGCTGCAACAGATGCTAAAGTGGATAATATAGCCTTACCTAAAGATTGAAATGAAATCGTGCCAGTTTCTAAAATCTTATTAAAAAACTGTTCAAAATTACCCTGTATTTTTGGCAATAGGTTATTATTCACATAGTCCCCCCAAGCGTCAAATGGCTTAATTAATTTGCCTTGTAAATCTACATTGTCAACTGCTCCCTGACCAATTGACTGACCAATTGACTGGCTTATTTGACTCCCTAAATTTGCTAAAGCTGGCTTAAATTCAGAAGGACCTATTGCTTGTATTTGATTCTGTAATCTTGTAACTATTGGATTATCACCTTTTATACCAATCGCAATTAAATCATCAATAGCTTTTGCAATAGCTTTTATTTTTTCTTTTTTACCATCGCCAAAAGTAATATCAACCGATGCAGATACTTTCTTAAAATCAACATCCAATTGTTTTAAAATATCAGAAATAGTTTTTACTTCTTTATTTAACTTTTTAGGCTTTTTATCGTCAAATAATATTTCAGAGCCAAAAGTTTTAATCAGATCCTGAGTAACCTCATCAAGTACTTTTATTTCATTTGCTCCAGTTTCAAGCGTTTTTGTATATTCTGCAATTTTTTGCTTACTTTTTTCAGCTTCTTTTTGAATCACCCCCAATAAAGCAATGGTTCCTTCTTGCCCTAATAAATCTGTTGATGAAACAGATTTTCTTTGTAAAGATGTATTTAACTTTAATAAGTTAGCTTCCTCTTTTCTTTTATCTACGCTTGTCTGTAATTGTTGATTAATTAATTTTTGCCTATTTTCTTCCCCAGCCTGAGCCAACCCCTTTGCAAGAATTGCGTTAGTTAATTTTTCATAGGCATCTGCTGCCTGACCAGCTAAAACGCCCTCTGCTGTAATCCCTTTTAAATACTTTGGGTATCTATCAATTAATTCCTTTGCAATCTTTAACCTTTCAGCTAATGGTATATTTGCGTTTTGAGTTGATTTGAAAAGCGTTTGAAATGTAGATAATTCCTTTGATGCGTTTGTTATTGCTTTTGCACGAACATCAGAGATATTCAAAATACTGTCCGATAATTCCTTATTTGCATCTACTGCAACTTTTGTTTCTTTATTCGCTCTTTGCTGATATTGCTGATAAAGTAAAATAGCAGAACTTACAACCGATAAGGCAATTCCGATTCCTGCTGGCCCTAATAACGAAGCACCTAAAGCCTTAAATGCTAAGCTTGTAGATCCTGTTTGAGCCTTTAACGATTGGAATGATTCTAATAAAGGATTCAGGTTATTTTGAATACCAATAAAACCAAAAGGCGCATCTTGAGCAACTCTGCCTAAGTTTTGAAGTGCAAATCCTGCCTGATTTGCTCCCTTAGCAACTGAACCACCTAATTGAGCAGAAACAGCAGCAGCATTTTGAGCAGTCTTTTTTAAGTCGGCATTTACCTTGTCTGAAAACTTAGATAAGTCCTGCTCACCCTTTTTAAGGTTGCTTGAGAAATTACCTATCTCCGCATCAATCCGTACTTTTAATTCAGCGTCTGCCATGATTTTTAATTGCTTGCTTTAATTTTTCAGCTGCCTTTTGTATTCTTTGTTCGTCTGCTGCTTCCTCGTCTGCAAACTTCAATAACTTTTCAGGACTTGCAGGAGGCGTTTTTAAGAATGGATTATGCCTCACTATTTGCCAAGTCTGCCACCTGATTGTTTTTAGTTCTTCAAGTTGCTTTACTCTATACCCATCTAAAATAACGTAGTATTCTGCAAGCGAAAGGCTATAAAAATAATCATACGTTAATCCAATCTCACCTACTGCGACCTGAAGTATATCCTTACGCCAGTTTATTCGGACGCTTGATCGTTCATACTTTTTTTTTGCTCCGGTTCTTCCTGAGTGCCAAACAATGCCACAAGAAGTTTGGCTGTAAACTCTGCAACCTTTGGCGAATTACCGCCGCCCCATTCATCAAGCCAATCATATACATTATCAGGCTCATAAGGGAAATCAATAGCCTGACCTTTTTCAGTCTTTAGCCTTTGTGCATCCTTTGCCGAAAAGTATATAAAATGTCTAATTGTTGGAACAAATTTTTTATCTAATGATTCACCTATATCGGATAATGAAATCCCCATCGCTTCAAGCGTCTTTTCAGTCGCATACGTCCCACAATGGAAATCCATATCCTTACCGTTTACAGGTATTTTGAAAATCTCTGCCATAAATTAGGTTGTTTGTGAAATCTCTCCGTTACCTTTGATTGAACCTGTGAAAGTGATATTCTCGCCTGCCGGTGAAGTCAATTCCAAGTTCTCAAGATAACCCTCGCCGTATTCAGTAACAAATGCAGGATTGCCGATTTCTTCTTTCCAGTAAATCAAAGTTTTTGCCCTCATTAAGCCTTTCAGGTAATCCCAAGACGCCAAAGCAGTATCGCCACCAACTGAGGTTGTATCTGTAAGCAGACCCTCTAAAGGTTTGTTGTAACTGTAAGCGTTTGGCGTTACCTGAATTACTCCAGGATCGCATTTAGTTTGAACCTCATTAAAAGTTACGGTTTCAGCCGTTCCGCTTGAAGTTAAGCAAGCGATTGGAACGTATTCCGAATTTCTTAGAATGTACAGGATGCTATCATCCCCATTTACAAAAGTTGCCATAATTATTTGTTTTAAGTGGTTGTTGAAATCTGTTTAATTTTATGTGTGAATATTAATATTTTGCGATATACCGTATCAGCTACATTGTCCTCGGTCAGTCCTCTGTCTAAGGTCTTGCGAACCGTTACAATCTGAAAGTTATCCATAGTCGGGTAATCTAAAGTATTGCCAGTTCTAAGTAATTGCAGAACCTCATTTGATATTTGTTCTGAAAGTAGTTTCCCCCCTTTTTGCTTTGGGAACTTAGTCACTATGTCAATTGTAATAGAACAATCCTGATAAAAACCGCACTTTATCATTATATCGGATGCAGTTTGATTAGTGATAATCCCGTAAGCAATAGCAGTTCCGATTTGTGCAGGCTCGGCACCAACTCTCTCATCGTAGAATGGTATTACCGTTCCCGATATTTCTATTGTGGAAAGTTTGGCTAAGTATGACTGCCTTAATTCGGTTTGTACTTCAAACATTGTTCTTTAGTATCTTTTTTAACTCTGCAATAAATAATGGACTCTCTTTTAAGAAAGCTGGTATTAAATATGGTTGTTTCATTATGCGACCCTTACCGTTTTTATAAAACTTCCTTGCAGCTTGTTGTATTTCTTGTGGCAATGTAGGCACGTATGATGCTGCATCCGTACCTGTTCCAAATTCTACATAAATCGGGATCTCATTACTTGCCTCAATCCCTACGTCAAATGCAAATCCATTATTTAAAGGCGTTTTATTTATGAACTGAGCAACGCTAATTGATTCTGGATCTGATTTTTTACCCATAATCAGCAAGAAGTTAGGGGCATCCCTTATAGCATCTTGCTCAATCTGCGTTGCACTATCCAACACTTGCAATTTTACATCAGCAATAGTCTTTTCGCTTAGCTTTTTTAACCGATTTTCAAGTGACTTTAATCCCTGTATTTTAACCGTTGCATTTGCCATTACGTAGTTTCAATTGGTCTGTCCTGAACTATTAACATAGTGTATTCTCTTTTATGCCTTGTGCCTTGTAATTCAACTGAATTGATAGTATATTGATAACCGTTCCATTCGAGATACATTAAGTTAGTTGGTGTAAATGCTTCTCTATACTTAATCCTTAATCTATAAATCTGCTCTAATTGCCTTTCCATCTGTTCTAAATCAGAACGTGATCGGATTTGGTCAATAGCAATGAAAGTTCGTAACAATTCAATACGCTCAGGTGTTGTACCTCCTGCACCATCAGATATATCCTGAAAGTCAATAAAAGTACCTCGCTGATCATAATTCCCGGTCATTATACTATCGGATTTAAACGGTAACTAAACTCTAATTCAGTACTTGTATTGATAGCTTTATTTACTTGCTCATTAGTTGCATCTGCTCTGTACTTAAAAGCCGTTTCAACTCTCATACAGATAGCTGATTTTAAATCTTCTGGTAATGTATTGGTAACTACTGAACCTGTCTGAGTATAATAGCCTGTATAATAGTTCAAAGTCCATTCGTTGTAAGTTCGCAAGGCAGTACCTAAAATATCCCAATACGGGTCATAATTTGCAGGTCTGCAAGGTACACCAACCGTAATTTGTGGCGTATCATACCCGAATAGATTATAATCAGTTGAACTTATAGCGTTTCCATCCTTATCTACTAAACTGATAATCTCTTTAAACGGAGCGTAAGGCAAATCAACTTTATACTGATTGCTGACTAATTGGATCTCTTTTTTCCCGTATGCCAAGCCTGTGAACTTTTCAGAGGAAATACGAGCCGCTTTAATTAGTCTGGTAATTAAAGTATCAAAGTCGCTAAAATCAATCTCCATAAAGTCCTTACAATATTGCAGGCTTACAGGTTCTTCGGTTAAATCAGTTACTATCTTACTTTGAAACATCGTCTTTCGTTTTATAAGTTGATTTATCCTTTTTGTTAGTCAACTGCAAAGCATGACCGGAGATAATCAGGTAATGCCCGAAGCTATCCGATACCTCTGCAATTTTCCCTCTGTTCCCTGAACTATGTGATTTGATATATTCTACTTTCATGATTAGATAATTAAAAAGCCCTGCCACCTTTAGCAGATAACAGGGCTCTTATCTTATGAGTTGCTTAACTTAGGTTGTAGCCTCAAGCAATGCCTTTGCAGTTGCAAAATCACCTTTAACAAGCACCTGAGTATCATTAGCAGATACGAACTGAACCAATCTCTGCTCTAACAATATAGTTTTCTTGTTATTGATAAAATCGTTTCCATCCAATCCAATCTGAACCCTCATGCCTTGTCTAAATAGTACATTGATAACCGATAAGTCACCACCAATGAAGTCAATTCCTAAAGAATCTAAAGCGTTAGTTCCGATCAATCGAACACCTTGCAGAGTTGTGTAACCCTGAGCGTCACGACCTAAAAACGCAGTTGGATTAGTGTACTCCCCTACGGTGGTTTTAGTCGAAATCATTTTAGCAAGGAATCCCTCATTTACAAAGAATCCTGTAGGAATACCAAACGCTTTTTTAACTTGCAGGATTGCAGCGATTAAAACGTCAAACTCATTTGCATCGGTAATAGTCCCGGCCATTGTAGAACCTGTGAATGCAGTTGCATACTCATCAAGTCCTTTCAGGTTGTCGCCTGTTCCAGGCCCCGAAAACAAATCAGTTTCAGTTGCAATATCGGCACGTTTCATCAAGTTGTTCTGAACGTATGACATCAGTTGTGGCAAGTCATCCATAAACTCGGTTGTAACCTTGCCGTAAACAGCGATCTTTTTAGCAACCATTTGACGCTCTTCATAACGAACTGACAAAAATGTTTTAGTGTCGCCCTCACCAATAAAGATTGGAGTGCCCTGCTCATCCAACTCCTCAATCCACATCGCATAAGGTTTAGCCATTGACCCAGTTGATACGTTTTGCAAGTAAGTCAATTGACGTTTACGGATAGGGCTGATAATACCTGTATTCTGAGTTAAGCTGTAATTGCTTTCAGAACCTACCGCCTCAATCGTGTTGAAGTCGCCAATTGTTACTGCTTCTTTTAAATCGAATACCAAAGGGCCATCCTGTTTGCCATCATTTGCAATGATTGCTTTGATAGTGTCCTTTTGCTCCATATAAGCCTCAGTGAATGCCTGCTCAAATGATTTAAGTTTTCCGGTTGTTTCTGTTTTCTTATTCATTTTAGTAGACAGGGCATCATGCTGATCTTGCAATTCTTTTACTTTCGCTGTCAAATCATCTTTGATAGCAGTAATATCCTCTTTTGTGGCTTTTGCCTCAAGTGCCTCAAGTGCTTTTTTAGCCTCAGCTAAAGCATCAGTTGCTTGTGTTTTTGCACCCTCTACGCCATCTTTCAGGCCTTTAGAAGCTAAGTCAATAGCTTCAGTTATTTCTTTAATTTCCATATCGGAATGAGTTTTGAATGTGAGTTAATAATTGTTTCGCATCAATCGGCTCATCTTTCAGGGTGGAATTGTCCGGCGCTGTTGTGAGTGATTTTAGTATTTTTTCTACTTCCATTAATCTTGAATCAGAATAAGGAAGGTTATACATTTTAGTTAAATGGTCAATAATATCGGAAGCACTTGACTTTGCACCTAAAACAACCGCGTTTGGATTTGCTCCCCAGCTTGTCAAGAATGAATATTCTCTGAGATTGTACTCAGTAATTATCTTTGGGTTTTTCTGGTCACGTCTTACAACTTGATAGCCTATTGACAAATCAGCTTCCTGACCGTTTGAGTGGATTAGCTTTATGTCGTTAAACATATCCTTGCCTAAGTCCGTTTCCATGTTGAACTGAGTACCTGTAAACAACCCATCAGGATGTTCAGGCCTTAACTCTTTAGGTACTCCGACCAAAAGCCTTGTATCATGATTCTTATAAACCCTTAGCTTTTTACGCCCCTCAGAAACAGTTTTCATGAATGAACCAGGATGCGAGATATCCCCATCGCTATCCTCATTATTATAAGCATTAGCAATAGCCTCAACGTAGCCTTTCTTTTCGTCAAGCTCCTTAATTTCGGAATTGTGGTCTTTCGTTAGCTGATTCATTGACGTAAAATTAAATATTAAAAAAATACGCTTAGAATGTTTTGATATACAGAACTGTATGCGTAGCTTTGATATAGAATTATGACAACACCAGAACTATTTAAACTAATAACATCAGAGCATAAATGGTACGCTCCGTATATGTCCGCTCAGGCAGCGTTTTTGTTTAAGCGTAGGTTTATAAATGGAGAACTAAAGGAAAGTACTATTAAGAGATGGTTTGCCAAATTTGGATATGAACAAAATGAAGTAACATGGGTAAAAAAATAAGGAAATCGCAAATTAAGCTACATAAGAAACTTAAGAAGTTTTTTGAGCGAGAAAGGAAAGTATTGTATATAAAAGTATCTAATGAATTTTTAAAAGATCCGGCATCAAATATTATTATTGCTGAGATGTTAAACCCAAAAAATAAAGAAAAATTAAAGAATGCTATTAGAAACATAAGCAAAGTCGAAATTGGTCTTGACCGGGATGATTTTATAAAAAATTTAAAAACAGCACGGGTTACTTACACTTATCCTAAATATGGTAACTTATGACAGAAGAAGTAAAAAGAAAATGCAAAATAGGGTTACACGATAAAGTTTTTATAAATCATGATCCTGAAAAACATAGGTTGCCTATTGATGTATTATATGTAATTGAAAACAATGCAGGAGTTTATATAAACCTAAAATGCAAACATGAGTTTATTGTGCCCGCTAATAGTTTTGAAGCACCGTATTGCAAACATTGTTTTAAATGCGTATAATTATAATAAATGCTTAACATAGGTAAACGGATTATTTTGCCCCCATCTATACAAGTGAAATAAATACACACCTTTAGCTACTCCGATCTTAAACTTTTTACGTGCTGAATTGCAGAATTCTTTATCAAAGAATATTGAATTCTCTTTGAACCTTACTTCATCCCAAACAGACTTATGAAATATCATGCACATCCCGGCAACCATTGGGACTTCTGTTACTTTAGTACCGTACTTATCCCATTGCTGATTAGCGATTTCAATATGATTTGAAATGTCGGAATCTGAATTAAACTTGCCGTTTACTAATTGATACGGCGCTCTTAATCGGTTAGTCATGCAACCGATAATTTGAAAGTCAGGATTAGCTTCAATTACCTGATAGATTTGTGCGCCAAAGTCTGGTCGTAATGGTAAAGTGTCCTGATCTCGGAGACAGATATAGCAGTCATCAGGAAGTTCTGATATGCGAGAGTTATATTCTCTGCCTATGTTTTTATCTCGTGCAAATGGGGTTATAAAGTGGATAATCATTTAAATAGTTCTTTCACAAATTTCATCTGATTTATGCTTACACTTCAGACACTCCCATTGGTAGCAACTCCATTGTTTATAAGTAAAAAACGTCTGCTTTATTTTTCTATACATTGGCCGGTATATATAAGCCTTTTCGCCACATTCAGGACAGTACTTAATATCGCTCATATCATTCTATAATTTTAAATTCAGGTATAGGCACGATAAACTTGCCTTTGTAAATAGGTCTTAATCTTTCAATGATTGCATCTGTAAAATTCCAACTTAATATAACTATGTAATCAGGTTCATGCTTTTTAACTTCCCCTATGCCGACAATAGGAATCCCTGTACCCGGTGAAAACTTGCCAATCTTTTCAGGCGTATCGTCTGCAATAAAATCAATTATATCCGTGTTCATGCCTGCCATGTTTAGCAAGGTATTGCCCTTTGCCGAAGCCGCAAACGCTGCAATCTTTTTACCTGACTTCTTAAGTGCAAGTAATTGAGCCGAAAAGTTGCCTACCAAATCATAAACCTTTGCTGACCAATCAGTATATTTTGATAAATAAGTATATTCAATTTCAGAAATTAATAGGCTACTTACCTGTTCAGATTGTTTATAAGATTCATCCTTAGCAATTATGTACCTCATTGTACCACCGTGAATATCTTGCTTTTGAACATCGATAACGGTTAAACCTACATGCTTACATAACTCTACAAGCGGCGTTAAACTCCAATAAGTCACATGCTCAAAGTAAACCGTATCAAACTCCATATTTTCAATGAAGTCTATCAGGTACGGGTTTTCAATTACCAATATTCCATTATATGACAAAGTATATTCACAAGCCTGCAAAAACCCTTTGACATCATCCAAATGAGCGAATACGTTGGTTGCCGTGATTAAGTCTGCGTTTCCGTATGTATTCACTACATCAATGGCAACGTCCTGACTCCAAAAGTCAGATATTGCAGGGATTCCGTTTGCCTCTGATATTGCAGTCAGGTTTGATGCAGGGTCAATGTTTAGGACTTTATGGTTGTGTACTGATTTGAACTCTTTTAATAGTGTTCCATCATTCCCGGCAATGTCGATATGAAATGAGTTTTCGTCAATCTCGTATAATCTTAAATCATTTGCCATTTGTCTGCAATGATCTACATACGGCTTATTTACACTACTCCGATACGTGTAATAACTGAACATTTTTTCAGGGTCTATAACTACGGATAACTGAGATAGTGAACAATCAGTACAGAACATGACTTGTAATGGGAAACGCTCTTTTGATTTTGCATCAACTGCCTTTGATTCAAGATTGTTTGCTAATGGCATTAATCCCAAATCAAGATATTTTACCAACTTATCCGAACCGCAAACCCTGCAATTTGTGTGAGGCTTTGCAATTGACTTATCAGCTTTGTAATTTTGCCATCGTTGCAAGTTCAATGAAGTATCGTAAGGCGTTGCAAAGTTAGTATCTGAAATCTTAACTGGGCTTACTTCAGTGCGTTCTGAGGCATGATCGTACAATGTCTTGCGTTCTGTCCCCAAATTTAAAACTCCTGTCAATGGACTTATTGAAGCCTCATATATCAAAGGCGCAATCTGATCTACATAATCCTTTGAAGTCCATTTATCGGTAAAAGCCTCTTTATATGGGAACGTATTTGCACCAAATGAAGTACGGATAATTAAATGATTCTTAACCGCTACTGCTGAACATTCGCCTCCTAACTTTGTCCATGAATACAAATTGAACGGCATTATCGGATCTGATTCCTGATAGTTTCCATGATCCCCAGGATAAACGTAATCAGTCGAAATATAAACGTATCTGATATTAAGCGATAAACAGGCAATGGCTAAGTTTGCAGAACCTATAATATTCGTATCAATCGCAGAAATTGGATTCTTTTCAACTATCCTGTTATCCGTAACCGCTGCCCCATTGATAACCACATCCGGTCTAATTGATTTTAAGTAAATCAGGATATCAGACATATTAGTGATATTGACCTCTGCCCTTGATGGGTAATTCAGGTCATAATGTTTCTGCATTTCGGTTCCTAAGATACCTGAGCCTCCGAATAGTACTATTTTCATGCTTTCGTAATTACTATAAATCCATTCATAAATTGAACCGAATCAAATAACGGTACACCTGTATGACAGTCCTCTCTCCGGTGCCATCCTTTTGCCCAATCTCCAAATTCAGCCGGTGCATTTAACGGAACAGTTCCCCTACGCCCTTTTAAGTGAACATCATCTGCAAAGGTTTTAAAATATTCAACAGGTGAAATCCTTGCATTTTTGTACTCTCTCCAGTAGGATGTAGTGGTATCTTCAACAATGTAAATACCTCCCGATTTAAGATAGGGGAATAAGGTTTGGAATGTTTGAATCTGTTCCATCCAGAAATGATTCCCATCGTCAATAATTAAGTCAAACGGTGAAAACTGTTCAATGTTTTTTAATTGCGCCAAATTCCTTTGGTCAAGCAAATGAAACTTAATCCGGTCAGAATATGCCTCACATGATTCAGATGCTTTTGAAATATCAGCCCCGTGTATGATAGCCCTTGAAAAGTAATCAGCCCACATGCTAACTGACTGCCCTTGTGCAACACCTATTTCAAGAATAGATGTAAATGTATCTCGATAATGCGAAAGTAGCTTATCATACTTTACGCAATAGTTGTGATAACGTGATGACTTATCGCATTTATGTTTAATTGCCAACCGGTCAAGAATACTATCATTTTCTAATTTAGTAATTCCTTTTGGAAGTGGCTGGAATACCTGTTCATGTTTTCCTTTCAAATCTAAATGGCCTCTTACCCCCTCATCCCATAATGGTGATTCTTTCAGGTCTTTGGAAAGCATTACAGGCGTTTTCCCCATGCTTATAATCTGCTCATATAAAGCCGTTTTGCTTTTATGCTCAAAGTGATAGCAGTCTTCGCGGTTTTCAATCTGGTCTTTCTGGAATGTCAATTGCTTAGCTATTTCTTTAGTTACTGAGAATCCTGTTGTCCTTACATGCCTTTTTACGACATCTGAAATCTCATAACAAGGTAAGTTCCCTGCATTTAATTCAGTTAAATACTGGCTTACAAAAGTTTTAGACATTGGTATGCAGTCGTCTGTAATCCATATTAAATTATCCCATTTATTCGGGAATCCTTTTAATCGTTCTTTGCATACATCCTGAAAAGCCCCTATGTCAAAGCCTTTGTTTTCACGCGGAACATACTTCACACCGTAATCGCTACATATCTGAGCATATCTGTCATTATCTTGTTCTAAGTTGTGAACGATAACTAATTCCGCACCGGCTCTATCGCATTGATTCCAACAGTTAAGCCATAATTTAAGATTCTCGAACCTGTTCCAAATGATAATAGCAACAATCGTTCTGTCTTGAATCGGTTTAGCTTCTTCATGCCATCTATCATGCCATTTGTGCATTCGTTTGTCTATTTGTTGCTTAGTCTTTTTAAAAGGCTTAGATTCCTGACAATGAACAATAATTGGATTAGTAGGTATTGGTAGTGTCCTGCAATGAATCTCATAACAGTCTTGATAATCCCATTCTAAAGGAAGTAACTTAATCTTAAGACCTTCCATGTAGATAAAATCATTCAATACCCCCTCATCAATCGAATATGAAAAGTCTGCTGAATTAGCATAATCAAGTAACTTGCTATACCATTTGTTATTCACTATTGATTTATTAGCAACCAATAAAGCAGGCTGAATATCAATCTTGCCTTCTTTCATCCGTTGCATTAGCTTTTCAAATCTGAGACCCTGACGTTCTAAAGCAGGAACATGAGCCATAAAGCACTTTGATACAATATGATCCTCAACTGAAATCAAATCAAATTCGCTTAATTCCTCTGAAAACAGATAGGAAATGTCCTGAATACAAATGCAATCGCAATCAATACACAAAACCCGATCATATCCGGTCATGTTAAATATTTCGTACCGATACCACGAAGTCGCATACTTATTCTCCGGCAAATCAGTACTATATTTTACATTTGCATATCTTGCTTTTATCTCATCGGTTATAAAATGGCAGTTATCCGCTCCAAACTCTTTTAATACTTCGGTATCAGCCGTAATGACTTTAAAATCTATGTTTGTGCAATCCGTATATCTTCGGATAGTATTAAACATTGTTTTGCCAGCTTCTTTATAGTTACGGTCAAATACGGTAGTAATCAGAATTTTTAAACCTTTGGGTTTTTTAGCTTTTGCCATTTCGTTAGTAAATATTTGATTGTGTTCTTTCCATCTGTGTAAAAATTTCCTGTTACCTGTATCCCATAACGGGGAGCGTTCAAGATCGTTAAGCCTTAATAGCTTTGTGTTCATTTATTTTTTTCTTTATAAAACGGATGATTTTTTAACCGTTCCTGAAATTCAATAAACCCATCGCCTGATATTCCAATTTCATTTTTCTCTACTAACTTAAAACCATCATTAAAAATCATAGTTGCAATGTATGACTGACTTCTATTTTCTTGATTCCTTAATTTTTCAATAACCTTTAATTGGTTATCTGTAACATTAACAAATATTCTTTTCTTTGCCATAATGTAAATGTAACACTTTGTAACATTAAATACAAAAAAATCGGATGCTCTCCCAAGACACCCGATCCCCATAAACCAAACACTAATGATGAAAGCACTAATTTACATTTTATAATTTCTACGTGCAAATCTTTCAGACATATAAATTACCGTACATCCACAATTGCACGTCTGTGATGCCCCTGCCGTAGGATCCCCCGGTTGTGCCATTAGATTTATGCCACCAGTCTGTTGATTCAGCACCTCAAAATCCTGATCAATCGGAATCGGAGGCTTGTTTCCCTCTGCAACGTGAGTATCTCTATTCTCTTTCTGTGGAACGTGAATCCATTTCTTATACATGGTTATTCCGTTATTCAGATTGGAATAATCGTCTGCTGATTTTCGCTTCCCTACGTTGGTCGCTCTGGTAACTTCCGTTCTGCCAATCAATCGGGAACGAACTCTGCCAACCTCCCCCAAAGTATAACGGTAAATTCGATTAACTAATTGATATTGAGTATCGCCCTCATACAATCCATCCTGCAAGGCTCTATTTATCGCATCCTGAGTGTTTTGTGAAACATTGGTAATCATGGTAGCTAAATTGTTAACTACATAATCACGCATCCATAAACGCCAAGTAGCTAACAGTAATTGTAATTCTACTTTTGTGCCTTCCTGTTTTTTTAGCCTTGCATATTCTTTTTTAGCTTGATCTGTTCCGGCATATTCATAGACCCGATTATATGCCCGTATCATTGGCTCGGCTGATACTTGAGCGTATGGGTTTTCTAAAGCTGGACTGACCTGTTCTTTAAGCCCTTTGTAAAATTCACGGTAAGCGAATTTCAGATAGCGGTTCAGATCACGTTGGTATAATCTCCTTATCTCTCTCTCGGTCATTGGTCAGTCGTTCTATAAGTAATTTTCTTTTAGCAAGTATCTGCCTTAGTCTGATCGTGCAACACTTTGCAGGGATTGGGTAACGCTCATTAGCGATAATCTCCAAAGATGTCTTTTGCTTCTCCATCATCAGGCATTGAACTTGAGGCATCTGATAAAGGTATCATCCCTGAATCAACTAAAATAACATCAGCATCTGGAGTACCCCTCTCATCAAAGTTAATCATTACCCTCTTTTCATCCGTTGTAAGAACTTTTGAATCTAAGTAAACCTCTTTAATCAGCTTCATATCAGATTGCAATTCAGGGTAAACAGTCGTATCAAAGTCAATGATGTACTCAACTTTATCCGATTTTGAGTAAGCAGGTACTAACCATTGCATTAACTTTTGCTCAATCATGTTCAAAAACGGTATAGTAATGTCAGTTACCAATGCCTTTCGTGCCTGTTCCTGATTTGAATAAGTTCCCGTACCTCTTCCTAATAATATCGGGTCTATTCCCCAAAGTGAACAAAGTGTCGTAACATCGTCATTCATTGATTCAATAATCTGCAAGGCTTGCGGACTTAATCCTAATTGAATCGCTTGTAATGGCATACCAGATACTACGGTCTTACCTTTGTTTGCTGGGCCGTTTATCTTTTCCCCTAATGCTTGCTCTGTGGCAGTTACCTGATTAGGATTTAACCAATATTTTGAATCTGGATGGTTTGGGCTTACGATCGTCTCCGCCCCCCTGTTTTCTAATAACTTTGATGATGAATATAATCCTACATCATTACGCTTCAAGTATTTTAATCCTGCAAGTAATGGGCTTTGACCTCTTAGCTGATCGCCTGTAACAGTCCAATAAGGGTTAAACATTTTGATATGACAGACATCCCTTGCAGAAATCTCTTTTGTCACATCCCCAATACGTAGCTTATATCCTTTAACCGGATTCATGATGTCACCTGCTACAATTGTAACTAAGTGCGAAGGCATTGCATAAAGTTCTGTATATTTTCCAAAGTTCTTTGAATCTTCGCCGGGGCCTACTCCATAAATGAACGCTTCACCGCAAGTATTATAGAATCCAGAAACATCATCCATAAATTCAGACCATGTTTGATGCGGATTGGGCTGTCTTAGCAATTGCCCTAAATCAGTACCTTCAGCAAACTCCAAAGCCTTTGAACGCATCGCAATAGACTGCGTATGAGTATCTGAATTGCCTGAAAATTTGTATTGTTTATATTTTGTGGTGAGATTCTTTTTACCTTTCTTTTCAGTATAAACCAACAAAGGAGCTATTTTATTCTTATCCCCAATCTTTCGGACAATGGCATAAACATTAGCGTTTTGCCTGTAACCTCTATTGACGAATACTTCCGCTTGTGCATTATCGTACCAAACAATGTCATTATTGGTAAAATACTGATAGGCTATTTGGCTGAGGATATTATTCTCAACCGGTTGAAAAGTGCCTATAATTTTGGATAACCCCTTAAACATTAGCCATATCTTTTATTGATTAAAAAAACAGCCGAACATACTAAAATATATATTGAACGTAATATAATACCCCAATCTAATGTGTTTATACTTCCTGCAATAAACGAAAATAGTAAAAAACCTATTGCAAATATAATTAAAAGTTCGTATGCAGACGTTTTCATGTTGTAAATGTAATTATTTTATTGCAAATTCAAATCTCTTACCCAAAGCAAACCACATCCGCATCATAATCATATCGGAGAAATCGGGCGATCTGCCAATCAATTCCTTAATCTTATCCTTTGGCAATACTTGTTTTTTCCCGTCTTTATCCTGATTATATTGTTTGACCTGTTCTAATTCCTGAACGATTAAGTCTCTGTACTCATTTTCAGCAATATACAAATTTGAGCAGTTTATCTGATTTGCCAACTTATAATAACATTGTGATTTTAGATTATTGTAATTTTCAACTTCACCAGACTGAGAATTTTCAATCGGTCTTGAATTATTTACAAATCCAGTCGCACCGGAAAGTATATCAGTTACACCTCCACCAACTCCATCATCGTCAATAATTACGTTACTAATCGGGATTGAAAACTCCCTGCATAGTAATTTTATTCGATCAGCAGCCTCAGTCACTTTGTTTCTATCAATCGTAACTATTTTAATTAGCCTGAACCCGCTCCAAATGCCTATAACAGTCTTATCCCTGCCAAATCGTGCAATATCAGCAGATAGGTACATTTCGCCGTCATCTACAAACTCATTGCTGAAGCAGTCGTAAATCTTGTTAATAGGTATTAAAGAGGATGGATCATCGTCATACTCCCAATTCCCATATAAAAGCCTTTCAATTGAGTTTTTATCTAATCCTAATAGATTTTCCTTGTAATGCTTTGAGATATAGGGATTATCGGATATTAAAGCCTGCACAAATTTCTTATCATCCGGTAGCGTTCCATCTCTAAACGGCTTGTAATAGCGATTATAAACCCAATTCTTTGAAGGATTGCATGATCCCATCATTTTGGGGATCAATCCAAAATCATCTAATTTATACCTGATACGTGATTTTACTATATTCCAAGCCTTTTCAACTATCTGATTGTTTTCATCAATAAAAGCATCCGTAATTTCAAGCGAACCTAATTCGTCAAAGTTTGGATCTGATGGGTATAAAAATAAATCTTTTAGCAGAGTTTCACTACCATTAAACCATTTGATGATGTTTGATTGCTGATTGTAGTTAAAATGATTGCCTGCTTTTAAGCCTTGCATCGATGCAATCTGAAAGAAAGTGTTTAGTGTTGTGTCTTTTAGAGTTTTAAGAGATGCCCTACCAATTAATCCTCTTGTACCCGGATATTGCAACCTGCGTTTAATTTGCCAATAGCAACCCAATGCTGATTTACCACCGCCTGCTCCTCCTCCAAACTCCAACTCTTTTGTAATATCATCCTCTAAATAATCTAAGGCTATCGTTTGTTTTATGGATAGTTCCATTATTTAGATTCGTATTTTTTGATTTCGTTCCAGATAAGCGACATTTCGCCAGACACACCAATATCTTGCTTTGGTTTACCATAACGATACTCAAAGAATAATTTAACGGCTGCCATATCTCCCTCTGCTATACGCATTTTAAGAGTGTCTAAGGCAAGATCATCTAAAGGCGATAATCTCTCTATAAGTTGTATTTCGGTAGCTTTAGGCTTACGCCCTGCACCTTCTCTGGCTCCTCCTCTGTTCTCTTGCATACGGTTCTGAAATAATTTGATTATTCAAATATACAAATTTTTCAATAATGCAAATCGGGCTTAATTTCAAAAGTGACATTTAGCGCATTGGAAATCTTTTTCAGAGTTTTTAAGTTTGGACTAAACTTCCCCGATTCCATTTCGGAAATGTTAGCGGAATAACTATTGATTTTATCAGCTAACTGTTTTTGAGTAAGCCCGGCATTTAACCGGGCTGTTTTAATTGATGGGGTCATTAAGAGATAACGTAATTAAGTGTCGATGTGTCAGATGGCAAAAAATTAATAACTCTGCACTTTTTTAGCGGCGAAAGTTCGTCAAAATTTTTATCCCATGCGGACAAGTTGCTTTCGTGAGTAATGAAACGATCTCCAAAAGCTTTTTTTTGTTGCGATGTTAATTTATCCCAGTTTTTCATTTTTATATAATTTAGAACTTCATTCTTGAAACTTGGCAAGGAAGATACAAATCATTAGCTTCTGCCATTGCAAACATCTTTCTTGTTTGAGCGTATTGTGCATCAGATGGCACACGTCCAGCTGAATATTTTTTCGCTTTTGGCAAAGCATCGATTTCCACAATTTCTACAGTAGATTTTACAAACATTTTAATTTTTCCCCTATTATCTTCTGTGATAAAAAAATCGCCCCTTTCCCCTGTTACTTTGTAAGTGTTTTTGTTTTCAATTATTGCTTTCATTTTCTTTGTCTTTTTGTATAGTATAAAGATAGTACTAATACTAATACGTGTCAATAGCAATTTTACTATATGACATTTCTATGACAATTCAATTCATACCTCTTTATGCTCAATACTTTTTAAAATGGATTGGCATTCTTGCAAATCATAAATCCTGTCTGCAAATTCCGAATCTGGCTCATTGTCTGGATGTGCCATTAGGCATAGGTTGGTTGAATTAATCGCCATCCTGATTTTTTCAAATTGTTCGTCTGTTAGTGTTTTCATATTTTTCATACCTCAATTATTTCAATTCCGTGTATCGCTTTCATTAATTTCTTTTTTAGATTGTAAACCGGAGTTTTAAAACCCTTAACGTCCACGACCTCAATAGAGCCGTTGTAATGAATTATTTTAAAGTCGGCTATATATTTCCCTATTCTAACATTATTAACGTCAAGCAAGTACGTTTCCTGAAGCGTGAAGTCTTTTATTTCGCCTACCAGCTTTCGCATTTTTAATATGCCGTAATATCGTGCTTCTTTTTGGGAATCGAATTTATGGCCATCGACAACCGTTTTACTGTTTTTATATTTGTTCATTAAAGTACCTTTTTAAAATCTCAATTTCATCATCGTTCAAAAAATCTTTATGAGCGGACAGAAAATAATCTATGCCGAACTTTGAAATGTCTATTGGATTGAATTGCTCTACATGGTCATGATAATAACGTGAAGAGGTAACAACCTTTACATGGTTTGAATCATAAATTATATCTCCACCGTATTTATCCCAATGCCATAAACTACGTGTAAGGCAATTAACCCCAATTTTCTTTTTATCCTGAAATTCATCCCGGCTCATTACCGTTACCGTTCCTTTTGGTGTTTGGTAGGTATGCATTATCCTGCTTTATAATTTAAGTATTCGGCTATATCCATTTTCCGAAAGACTGAGTAATCAGAATTGAACTCACCCCCTTTGAAACAGTCCATCCACATTTTAAGGCTTTTAACAAGCAATTCGGGAAAATTAGGTGCTGCGGAATTAATTATAATCCTTTCGCCTGGTTGCATTTTGTCAACTTTATCCCAAACAGCGACTAATTGCTGATCGCTGGGTAATTCAAAAGAGGTCAAATTCTTCTTCATTTTTATCAAAGTTTAAATTTGGCTGTATTGCCGTTAATTCTTTTTTCGCTATCCATGAGGCATAAGGTTCTATTCCTTCGCCAACAAACCGGGCGTTTTCCTCCATATACTTATAATTTACTTGCCCAATCTTACCCAAATGTTCCCATTTTACTTTCTGAATATAAACCTCAGTTTCCTGAGTGCTGTAATTCCGGTATACTGTCATCCCGTTTTGGGTCATGTTAAAAAAGTGTGCTGATCCTGAAATGCTGTATAGGTTTGGAATAACGTAATTTATACCATCCTCTTTTTTAGGCATTTTAGTCGGGTGGGCGACTAAAAATGTATGTACACCTGTCTGCTGATTAAAGTTAATGATTTTAAGAAGATTTGAAATAATATCCTTTCCTTCAGATATGTTATTTTCAATCCTATTCCACGGATCAATTATTAAACCTTTAATTCCTTTTCGTAAAACCAATGCTTTTGCCTTTTCTAAAATCGTGTCAAGATTAAAACCAGAACCGGGCATAATGATGTTATACCTATCAGCTATCCAATCTTTAACTTCCTGCAATTCGCCGGGTGTAATGTTGTATTTGCTGAATTTTTTACCTAAAATCCGTTTTATTAATCGGGTATAGTAAAATCCAATCGGATAACTTTCGGGAGAACAAACCGCAAATGACCAATTAGAGTTAATCGCAAGTCCAACGCTAACCTGATCTAAGTAAATTGATTTACCGTGTCCCGGAATGCCTGTAACCATTGTTAATTCTCCGGGCATAAACCCAATGTGATTATCAAGTCCGATATCCCCGGTCTTATCTCCTGCGGGTAATCCGTGATTGTAAATATCCTCAATATCATCCCAAACGTCATTTATCGTAAAAACTCCCTCAATAGGGAAGATTGTAGCGGTATCTAATGTTAGCTTAAACCCGTTTTGAAGTGCCTCATTTGCATCTTTATAATCACCTAAATTAACTTTATAGCACCTTTCAATTCCGAACCTCCGACATA
Organism: Pedobacter sp.; assembly: GCA_041652175.1. Classification (GTDB taxonomy): domain Bacteria; phylum Bacteroidota; class Bacteroidia; order Sphingobacteriales; family Sphingobacteriaceae; genus Daejeonella. Next base: position 15,320 of record JBAZHY010000001.1, on the reverse strand, counting down.
GTTCGTCACGCAATGCAATACCCGGCTCATCATTATCGGTCGATAAGAATATTTTAGTTTTATGTTCAAAATACTTGTAGCAATTATCAATATATTCAAGCCTTGCCCCTTTACTTGCTCCGTTTGGAACGCTCACCACATTTTTAAACCCTGCTTCATGCCATGACATTGCATCTATTTCGCCTTCGCAAATAATGCACTCATCCGAATCAACAATACTGTCAATATTATACATAATCAATTCGGCATCTTTGAATAGCTTAAAATGCTTATGCCCTGTCCGATATTTAATATTTACCAACTCTTCGGATCGGAAATAGTTAAATTGAATGCAACGTTCTTTTTTCCCTGTCTGTGGCATCCACTCCTCGGACTGAGTTATTTTAAAGTCAATCAATGTCTGTTGAGATATACCTCTTTTAAAGAACCAATCAACTGTATTTTTCGGCAATTCCGTCCGGTTGTTAAATTCTGGAATTGAGTATGTTTTTTCTGGTTTTTCAAATTTGTTATAAACGTAGCCCTTCCAATCGCAGTTATGACACCGATACATTCCCTGTTCAACATTTACCGATAAGCATGGATCTGTTTTCTTTTTCCGATCGTGCGAACATTTCGGGCAGATCGTTTTGCCTGACGTTTTTATATTCTTCAGTTCAATGCCTAAATCCTGTAAAAGTTGCGAGTTTGATTTTTCCATTAGTAAACCATGCCGGGTATTGAGTGATCGACTTTTATTGATGCGGTTTCGTTAAGGTAACTTTCAAATTTTGTCCCAAATAATGTTTCAGGTCTTAAATAATCTGACATCTTTAAATCGTTTTTCCATTTCAAACACTTCGTATCAATTACTTTTCTAAAATCATTTTCTGAATATCCTTCATTAATTCTTGCCGTAATTGTTTTGATTGTTTTATCAGAATCTGTTTTAAATTTTTTTTCTGCCTTTATATTTAAATAACTAACTATACTTATAATTACATCTTTATTTACATTTTCCATATGGGAGGTCATATGACCATGTGTTTTTTTATCCTTTTTAGTGTGTTGATTAGTGCCTTTAATGTTGTTTTTACGGCTATCTGTGTATGATTTTCGCTTTTCTTTCTCTACATCTAACCTTTCATTAAACCACAAACCTTGATCGTCTTTTTTAAATTTGTCCTGTATGTTGACCCAAAGTTGACCAACCGTTTGACCTATCATATGGTCGGTCATATGACCTCTTGTAAATTGCATCATAAGTAGTTCCATGTATGCGCCTTTATCTTCAAAGGTCATACCCATAGTTCCGCCGAGCCAATCCCCAGGGTAGAATAAAAATGCTGGATCTTTTGCCATATCACTTAACCAAAACCCGTTGCCAAATTATACCTTCTTGATGATACGGTTTAGCTTGCCTATTGTCCAATATTTTAACTATATTGGTTTTAATAAGTCCAATGTGATTGAGAATAATAATTTCATCTCCCACCTCTGATAATGAGGTATTACAAAAATCAATAGTTGAATTTTCAATACTGAATTGCAAAAGCATTGGATAGTTGTTTCTGTTTCTTAAATCAATTACGTTCATAAAAATATTTTTTAATAAAGAAACCTTTTCGAGTTTGGCTGTGGTAGTCGCCGCCCCCGAAAAGGTTTAAAAATCGTTTAACCAGCTACCACCCTGATTTTATTACAGTACTAAGATAAGAATTTAATATTTAATAACAAAAAATCAAATCAATTTTTCCAACTCCTCAATTTTTTTCCTAAACCTCTTATTAATGTCAATCATATCCTTTACCAAATCAACTGAATAATGTACAGTACTATGATCTCTATCGCTGAAAATCTTACCAATTTTAGCAAATGATAAATTGGTTTTATTCCGTATAAAATACATAGCTATTTGTCGAGGCTCAGTATAAATACGTTTTCTATTTGTAGAAATCACATCTTCAGGATCGACATTAAATAATGAACAGGTTACGTTTATAATCGAATTGACCTCTCCGATTAAAAAACGTCTTTGGACTTTTTTATCAAGTCCGGGGAATATGTAGTAATTCATTTCTTTATTTCTTTAACTAAAAAATACACCTTATAACGCCTTTTATTATTTTGATAATGCCATCTGTCCCCAATAGGCATTCCTGATTTCCTTAGCCTGCAAATGATTCGTTTAGCCTCAGTTGAACCATATAGCTTAAGGCATTGGAGAACGGTTATACTAAGGCCTGCCTCGAGATGTCGCTTAACATTTGCCTGAGGAGCATGGTCGCAATTAGGTGCGAATTCACCGTTGTATTCTCGCTTCGGCTGATTGATTATCTCTTTCAGCCCGAATAGGTTAGTGTTTGTTAGCATGGTTTCCATGTTTTAAAATGTAATGCCTTTTTAACGTGTTCTGATGTTGTTTGAAAATCAGGCTTGCCGGGACGATTGGTATATTCGCCTCGATAAACATCGACTGATTGATGCAATATGAATGTCTGACCTGTTGAATCAATGTAGGAGGTGCTGGTTGTTGGTTTCATTAGAATAGTTTAGTTTGGTTTATAATTCCTTTACCGTTCCAGAATATCTTTTCAATCGTTTTCTTTTTGTTGTTTGTGGCACTCAAAGAGCTTCTATGTGTAAATGATTCAACTTCTTCAAATGGGGCGTCATACTCGCTTATATATACAGGATATTGGCAGTCATTTGCCCATTGATAAAACCTTTCATGATTGAAGCCACCTTCTTTATATTCTCCTGTTCCTTTGTATGGAATATCACAATAAATGACAGGATTTTTCCCTGTTATTATTACGTTTTTATAGGAAAAATTCGTAATTTGCAGGTTTTGCAGGTTTTGCAGGTTTTGAATGCGCTCTAACTGTACAAATCTTTCTAAATTCTGAATATCAAAACGCTCTTTATTTGTTTTCTGAATATAATCACAAAAATAAATCCGCCTCTTTTGAACGTCTTTAATTGAGCATAATTCTGGAATATTTATTTTTAAAGCGTGCATTGAATCAAGACAGCCGAATACAACAAACTGATGCGCCCACCTTTTTATCTCCTCAATATCTGCACCGTACATATATCCTTTTTCGGAGTTATTACCAAAACTCCAGCATGACATAACGAATCCGGAATACCAATCAGCATCCTCACGATCCAGTTGCTCAAAGAAAACCTCCCGTGTAACCCATTCATAAAATTTAGGCTCGAGTTCTTTATTTTCCTTCAGGTATTTAACGAGGTGGTATATATGCCTGTTTAACTCATTGTAATGAACATTGAATCGGTAGTCTTTAATAGCATTAAAAGAAATAGATCCACCGCCTCCAAATAGGTCGTAAAAGTCAGTTATTCCAGAATGTCTGGATGTAATTAGCTTTAAAATGTCTGGAGCAAGTTTTCTTTTACTACCCATGTATGGAATGCCGAGGTTCATATTCTTTTTTCTAATCTGCTAATTGATAAATTCCATTCTTTGGCTACGTCAGGATGAAGTTCTACGTATTGATGATGATACCTGCATAATGATCTGAATGTCGATACATCGGTAAGTAAATTACCAACTCTTCCGGCAGCATGATGCAATTCGACCTGTTCACTTTGACATTCAGGAAACATACAAATCGGATTATCTGCTAAAAACTTATCCCGAAGTTTAGAATATTCACGTTCTTGCTTTGCTCTTTTAAGTGACCTGTTTCTCATGCAAAATCCTCCACGTTATCTAAAATGTCTTGCCTATCAAAGTTAAAACACCTGACTATTGTCTTTATAATCGCTTCGTAATATTCCCCAAATTCCAAATCATCCATGCTTGCAAATGATATACTTTTTGGCCGTTTTACTGGCTCACCTAAGAAGTTTGAACCTTCGACAAAGAATCCTGCCTCAATGGTTAGATCGTATCGTAAATCATCTAAATTTGTATAAACTTCTTGATTCTGGAAAACCATATTAAATAATGCAAACGCCTTTTTGTGGAATCGTAAATTTCTCGGCTTGGTTACATCTGCCATAAAAGGCTCTCCTGCTTTAAACTGCTTTAACTTTTCTTTATCCTGATCGTATGCCGGAATAATTGAGCCTGATAATGTTTTGACTAAAACTATTTTCATCAGAAAGTAATTGTAATTGATGCCTTATTAAAAGTTGATGATACCTTTGGTACTTCGCATCCATCACTATCGAAAATAGTATCTTTTGATTTGGTTGCTAATTTAACCAATTCGCCACGCTCTTTAAGTTTAGCTTCCAATTCAGCATAAACAGGATCTTCGCTTAAATTTAGCTTCTCTGAGCCATTTTTAGGGGTAAAGGTTACACCATTCCAACTATCAGCATTTTGAAGGCTCAGGCGTTCCCTGAATGATTTCTCTGCCGAATCTATTACGGCCTTTAATCTGACAATATTAGACATGACCTTAATCGGTTCAACTTCGCCATTCTCAAAGATTTGTTTAACAAGATTTAACCCTGTTGTTTCAGCATCTTTTTTAGTGAAAGAATGGTCATACATGGTAGCCATTTCTTCGGCTCTCATGTTAAAGAATAGTTCTTTGCTCATATTATTGCTTTTTTTAATAATTCTTCGTTTGTTTTAGAAATCATGTATTTGCTCTTGATTTTTTCAATAGTTCCATCGGAAGATAAATATTTAACCGCTTCATTCCATTCGGGAGTATGTGGATTTAACCATTTCTTATCATCATTTTTATTTTCTGGCTTAGGTTTTTTGCTTGCCTCATTTCCATCATCATCCTCATCTATGTTTAAGCCAAGCATGGCAACTAACGCATATCTTTTAGCGTATGTTATCGCACTACCTACTGCCTGGGGATCGTTCTGTTTAGCAACAGGCATGGTGTATGTATCTAAAAAATACTCTCCCGATTCTGCATGAATTAAAATAGTGCATAGCCCATTTTGTCCTGATGGAAGTTGAGAGTAAGTTAAACCGCTTTCGGCAAGTGGAGTATAAATAGCTTCCTGAATGTTTGAAAGTGAAGCGTACTTAGATTTAAAAAAAGGATTTACCGCATCTTTGTTGATTTTTGCAACCTTCATCTGAAAAGCCATTAAAGCCTTTGCAAGATTGATTATTGATTCTGATTTTTCCATAAATTAAAAATCCTCACGCCCTTTCCCGGCTTCGACTCGGTACTTAGGCAGTAAGGATAATGTTTTAGGTGATGTCATAATTTCGAAGCTGGACAATGATACTAATATACTAAAAAACAAATCAAAATAAGCAATACCCATCCGATTTCTAACCATAATATTACATTGTCGGATTCGTGATGGGATTGCCGATTTGGGTAGTTGTCGTTTGAGTGTTTCATGATTTTAGTTTTTGCGTTCAACATAAGCCCTGTGTAATTCATCTACAAATTCATTTGCTTCCTCTGTGGTTGCAAATTCTCGATACTCATTATCGAATCTAACAATGAATGGAAACTCTTTATCTCGCTTAACGTGATAACAGTTAAGGCAATACCCAGATTCGCCAAAAATAGAATGCAGGCTGCTTGCTTCTTTATTACATTTTCCGCAAATCATAACACTTCCAAATAAAATTTAACAAATACCTCAGCTAAAAAAAATAAGACTACAATTGACATTGCGGAAATTATTAACCAGAACGCTGTCAAGTTCTCTGGGTTGCGTTTCATCACTTCGCCCTCCTTAACTTTGCCGAAGTCATGTTGATAATTACCTGTGCCTGTTCTGTGACAGTACGCTCAGGCTTGTAACGATTTACTGCCCTTTGGTAACGCATCTTTAATACGTCTGGATGATTTGATGGCAGTATGCGAGGTTTAGGCATACCATCTGAATAGGTAATGTAGTCACCGTTTGGATATGCACTACTTTGTACTCTTAGCTTATCCATCATCTCCCCTCCTCAATTAACTCTTTGCCTTCATTGATAGCCCTTTGTAGTAAATCCTGAGAATCTTTAGAGAAATTAGGCATAACGACCTTGATAAGTCCGTTTTGATATTCAATATGCTTCTTTAACTTTTCAACATAAGATTCTCTTTTAATCCTGTCAAGTTCTGACAGACTGTTAATTTTAATCTGCTCAAACAGTTCGTTACTGTCCTGTGGCACTCTCTGAGCCTTGCTGAGTTGAGTGTCTATTTCGGTTCTTTGGGTCATTGTTTAATATCATTGTGTGCAACATTTATTGTTCTGTAAACTTTGCATGGGTATGTGTTTAATGTTTCGGCAGCCATAAAGTCTAATCCCCTTTCAAATACATCGCCATTTTTATCTAACCATATCCAAGTTTCACCACCTCTTATTTTTTCAGGCAAAATATTCGGCACTTTGTTTACCCAATCCTGCTTGCTTTTTAGTTCAAATAAGAACTCTGCATTTACTGTTATTTTTTCCATAACTACCTCGTTGCAATTGAAAAGTTAATCCTATGTTTAGGCAATAGTGCCATGTATTCACGGTGTCCGATTTGCTCGCCCCAAAGGTAAGACCTGTTTCCGCATCTAAACGGCATCAGGCATTCGTAGATTTTGGTCATAACCTAATAACTAAAGGGTAAACAACAATAAAGATTAATGCTGCAATGACTACTACTCTTAGAATAGTCATTAGTAGTGGGTGGATTGTTTTCATGTTCGTTTGATTTAATATTCAACTGTAAAAGGTGCATTGATAAATGTGTAATCGGTGCTCTGTGCTGCAACGCTATAATTTTCAAGCATTACGTGCTTTCTTGTAACCGAAAGACTATTTTTTTGCAACGGTGCCTGAAATACATTTACTTCAATTCCGTTAACTTTTTTAATTGCACTTGGCTGAATGTTAAAGTTGAACATTTGGCTAAATTCTAATTCGGTGTTGAATGTTTGAGTTGTCATATTATTTTCGTTTTTGGTATAGTCAAATATACACTGACTTATTAATACTTTTGTCATTGAATTGTCATATAGTAAAATAATCTTAAACTTTATTTTGTAACCTTTATAACAGTTGAATAACTCACTACAGGATATTCATTTTTCAATACATCTGCAATATGTTCGCATACGGCAGTCCTTTGGCTTCCTTCGATTGCCATTAAAGTATTATACATATCTTTAATACGGCTGTTTCTTTCATCCCTTAATGTGGATGCTTTTTTTCTGATTGGTTGGATTTGTTTTCTCATTTGCTTAAAATTTTACCAAATGTAATAAAAATAGTTTACAATAAAAATATATTTATTTTCACTTTTATTTTTTTATTCAAAATATTTCCCTTACATTTGAATATGCAATTCAATGAAGGATTGCTGAAAAACATGCGAAACAAATGGGAGGCTGTAATAATATATACATCACTGACTGCAATGGGGGTAAACACTTTAATGTCATTGCAAGCCCAATGAGTACAGATTCGGAGATTAAAAATCTTAGAACACATTTAAGCCAAGCAAAATCTAATCCTGAATTTTATAAATTCATAGATGCTCAAACGGCATTTATTGTTTTAAACGGCAAACCGATATAAATTACACAGCTTCCAATTTATACCCTTTTTGGAAAAGGGAGCACTGAATGACGATTCGGAAGGTTAGGTAGGAGGTTCGAACCCTCGGGCGGCTCAACTAAATAGGATTAATTGGTTTGAATATTTAGGATTAAATGGCATTACAAAAGGTGAACACCAACAAGCCCGTAATGAGCTTAATTGTAGGGACTTATTCAAATTAGTAGAAGATTAATCCGCCGAGCGAAAAGGGGGTGTAAAAAGCCCCCTTTATAAAGACATTTTTTAACCAAACCACTAACACCATGAACCCATACGAAGACTACCAATCCGAAAAAGGCGAAAGACTTGAATCGGAGTACTACGAAGATAAGTCCCTGAGAGAACGGGAGGATAGAGTTGAGAGATTTATTGAAAATGCTTCACAAAAACCTTGGATTATCGAAGAAGAAATATTTTAATAACTATGAAAACTAAAGATGGAAAAGAAAACCGATCAGGAGCAAGTCAAGCCGTTAACCGAATGTATGGCTGGCAGGGATTGTGAATGCGACCACCCACAATGTCCAATTACAGATGACGACGCAGAGAATGGTATTTATTGCCCTTTGCCACTCTACGATTGGAGGGAGTAACCCCAATAAATTTACCCTAAACAAAAGGATATGAAAATAGAAGAGTTACAATCAGGACAACGTGTAAGAGTGACATTTAAGGGAAATGGCGAAAATAAGGGTAAAACGTTTAACACGCCCTATATATCCTTCAATGTCGTTATTGGAACCACTGCGCATTTTGATTGTGATAACGGTATGGATAAATATATAATCGAAGTAAAAAACATAACCCAAATACGTACATAAACATACCAGTTCTCGAATAAAAGCAAATGAAAACACTAAAAAAAAGATTTATTGCCTGGTCTCCAGCGAAAGAACACTTCAATTTTAAGGGTGAATCCCTTGGCATGGGAGGAGAACGAGCTATTTATAGAGCAAAAAATAATACAGATATATCAAGTGATAGACGATATAGAGATAGTTATCCCCAAAATCCGAGTAAAAATCTGACACTTATGACGTATATGTCCTATGAGTCCGCTAAAGAAGATTGCGATTGGATTAATAGTGCCCATAAAGATACTTTTCAGGTTAAACGGATTTTATGAAGATAATAGTTGACTATGGCTTTGGAATGTACGGCTTAGGACTGTATTGGTATAAGATGACAAACGGAAAACAAACTATAGTAAGATTTGAAAACGATTCGATTAAAGGCGAGGTAATTTATCCGTTTATCGAAAATTTAATTATGAACCCATGACCCAACCAACCCATAAACACACCTCTGGAAAGCTAGTGAGACTAGATGGAACAGGGGAGGCGAAACTAAACTGCATGGGCTTATGGCGGTAAAAGACCACACTAACATGAATCCAGAAGAAGGCCACCAATCCAAAAAAGACGAAAGACTTGAATCGGAGTACTACGAAGATAAGTCCCTCAGAGAACGTGAGGATAGGTCTGAGAGATTTATTGACGGGGAAATTGTAAAAAGTACAAAAACCATGCGCGAGTGCAAAGACATTGTGGGTAAAAATAATGGATTCCCATTATCTATTTATCTATCTAATATTGATGCAACTATGAAAAATATTATAATTATGGTCGAGGAATATTGCAAATTATATTACACACAAAAATTTGATAAGAAAAGTCTTTTAGATTTTAAAAACGAAATATCGCAACGTTACGGCTATAATTCTTACGAGCATTATACCACAATCCCATCTGATAGATTAGACCGAGAACACGACGATTGGGAGTTCCATTTATCAATTATTGATGAAGCCACAGAACTATACGCCAGACAATTTATGAATCATGAAAATTAAAGCGGAAATAGAACAGGAAGCTATTAACAGGTATCCAGAAGGTACTACCTATTGCGTATTTAAATGTATTGCGTTTATTAAAGGCGCAGAATTTGCCAATCCGAAATGGATTAAATGTTCTGAGAGATTGCCAGAAATGATAGATGGCGAAGATTACTCAGAAAATGTATTAGCAATAGTTGAAGGCTATACTAATATTCAGGTCATGTGCTTAATGAATATTTCAAACGAATCAATAGTCTGGGCTAATTGCTACGGCAAGATAGATGGCGATGCTGAATTTGATGATAACTATAATGTTTTAATGTGGATGGATTTACCAAAAATGCCCGAATTATGACAGCAAAAGAATATTTAAAAAGTAAAGGGTTAAAGAACCCAACTTTAGATTCTGGTATATCAGGCGGAGGTGATGCCCCAAGAAGATATGCCAGCGATGTTATGGATGAATATGCCAATCCGAAATCCGGCCCAATCGCAAAAGATGGGTTGATTGAATTGGGGTTTGTGGAAAGACGACCAAACGATTTTTACTACGGTGGCAGGATAATATTGAGCCCATTTGATGATAAGCCTTCAGTTCTTCATGTCCTAATACACGGAGAATGGCATAAGGTACCCAACTGCACCACCATCCAAGACGTAAAAGATTTAATCAGACTATTTAATATTGAGAAATGAAAAAATCTGAGAGAGAAATAATTTTTAATAAATATGGTGGCAAATGTGCTTATTGCGGATGCAATTTAGCTAAAGGTTGGCATGTAGATCATTTAGAACCATGTCAAAGGAAAACAAAATGGGTTAGGGGGCACTGGTCAAATCCCGATGGTCATAGAATGACAGAACAAGAATTGTTAATGAATGGAGTTAAATGGGTAGAAGATAAATTAGTTCAGGATGGATTTTATAACCCTGATGCAAATCATATTGATAACTACAACCCATCGTGCGCGTCTTGCAACATTCTCAAGTCTAGTGTATCTATCGAATCGTTTAGGGAACGAATAGCGGCTTTTATTCATAGTCTGAATAGTTACACCAACCAATACAAGTTTGCTAAACGCTACGGATTAGTTAAAGAAACAGGCAAGCAAGTAATATTTTATTTTGAAACCCTAACCCCATGAAAACCTACAACCTAAAACACACAAAAGGAACTCTTGTACGGATTAATCCGTATGCAGAAAAGTACCTTAAAAAGTATGGCGAAGAAAATCCAGAAATATCACGATTCGCAAAAGATAACCCGCCTATAACACTTGACACTGATATCGAACTGCCGGATGGGTGTTTGGTAAGTGAAGAGGATTTGACTGCTACTGGTAGCGATATATATTTAGAGGATGTTTACGGTTTCAAACATCCTGAGTTGATGTATGTAAAGGAAGATGCCGCAGGAAAATATAATGGGTACAAAGTTACAAGAACCTTAGTCAGAAAAGATCAGGGGCAGATGGAAGAAAGACTGGATCCGCTTCATGAAATTCAAAGTCTGGTATTGAATCACTTCGACCAACAGGAATGGCCAGAAGATAATAAAGGGTTTGTTAGGATTAAAAAAGAGTTATTGCGTTGTCGCATATCCAGATTGTTTATGGAAGTTGATTCTGCCCATGACTTTAGCAGCCAAAAGTTTAAGAAATGAGCATCTACACAACCATAATACAGGCCATATCACCAACCACAGGAGAGTTAACCCTATATGCAGGTCAAAACGTTCCGGGCATATCTTTTGCCGATGCCCAGAACTTCTGCGAGCGTAACGGATTGGGCTATTGCAAAGTTGATGGATTGCTTGAAGCGGAGATTGACGAAGATGGGAGTAGAACTGATTTTGGGATTAATTATAATTAAAAGATAAGAAAATGGGACTAAATATTAAAAGAAATACCCCTAACAACGGATTTGAAGCTGTTGATTTGCTTATTAAAACAGAAAATAAACTATCCGATGCTCTTCACTTGTTAGAATCAATTATGATTAATAGTGATATTGATAATAATAAAGAAAACGCAGGAGTAACATCTTGGAAGAAAAAAATAATGAAATGTCTTATGGAAAATGGATATACATGGGATTTTGATGCCGACGAAGCCAATGAATTATTTGGAGAATCCTATGGTGTAGATTGGAGATAAAATCATGATAACAAAAGAAGAACTACTTGAAATTGGGTTTATCGAACTGGATGAAAATGATTTTACATTCGGTAAAAAGAATAAAATTAATGTGTATGATGATGAATTGTCCGTTGTGGATATTTTTGTTGCCGGACATTGGATTGAAGTTCCCAACGCCACCACCATCCAAGACATAGAAGATTTAATCAGACTATTTAATTTTGAGAAATGAAAATAAAAGAAGCAATGATTCATGACCTGATTAGGCAATGCACATTAGGCAAAATTACATTCAGCAGAATGGCTGAAATAATTAATGAGAAAGCAGTAGAAACCGAAAATTCTGAACAATCCAGAATTAATCTTAATGTTATGATTCGACAATGCTGTGATAGTAGAGATGGCAAAAATCTTATTTTCTCTGAGCAAAGACTTTGTGAATATTTCGATAAATCATTGCAAAAGAAAGATTATACTGAATATGATACTATTTAATATTTAGAAATGAATTATGAAGCTAACCCCGCCACCACTAACCTCGATTAAGAGAATGGAAAAATTTAAAACTATGAACGCAGAAAAATTTATCACAGAAAAAAGAGATTGGAATAACGGTCAACACGGAAGTTTCGATTTCAACGGAATTGTTGATTTATTACAAGACTTTCAAAACGAGTTATCAAAAGATTTTGAGAGCAGTGCAAGGATGCTTATCAAGCATATTTGCGAAAACCATCATCCTCACGTAACCGTCATAGTTACGCCTACTGGAGCAGAGCTATTAGAGGGTGTAAAGTCAACAGGATTGGTTGATGATTATTTAACAGATTAACCTAACATAATTAAAAAGACTTGGGAGGAATTGAAATGAGAAACCCGGGAATGTATTTAGAACTTAAAGATGGCCGTAGGGGAATTGCTTACAAAAAAGAGCAGGTACACCCAGACCGATTGACAATTAAGCTTGTTGATGGTAATTTTGCCCCTATTATATCAGATTTAACAGGCAAGCAGAAAATAGTGTTTAAAGCATCTACCGATGTTAAGTTAATTGGGTATGTAGATTAAATATTATAGTCAAAAGCTATAAAACCGAATAGTATAATGATAAGCTTAGAAGCACGTGTAAGACTTGACAGGACGGCTTATATACCTCACAATAGCGTCGATAATCGGTTAGGCTATAATTTAACTAATCCTCAAACCAAACCTTATACACTATTCCCCCAAGAATGCATATAATAATGACTACTAATGTTATTTTATATGGTTCCATTATTTCCTTGCTTTCTCCTGCAACCCTTCAAAAATGCCTGCTAATCTATCTGTAGATGCTCCGATAATAACTGCCCCCCACATCGTAGCTTCTGTTCCCAGAAATTCATTAGAGAACCTGAATGAGATGAAAGAGAATAGGAATCCTGCTACCAACCGCATCAAGTTATCCTGAAATAGAAAATACCAAGAGAATTTAGCCGGAGTATTCGGACTTGATGGGTCACGCTTCAATGATTTGACATAAAGTGAAAGCAACGCCCCAATCAGAGCGAAAATAAAGTATGCTGCATAGGTCGAAATATCTTGACCTCCTAGCATTAGTTCTGTGAATTTTTGCATAGCTATTTAAGTTTTTACCCCATTTTTTAAATAGAGCGATTGTTATTTAAGTTAATTACCATCTTGCCTCAGTCCCTCTAATATCGTAATGAACAAAGCTCGGATAAACACCAACACCGCCCTGCAATATTTTCTTTTCCTTAATCAGTTTCTTGATGATATTGGCTAATTGCTTCGGAGTATATTTTGATGTTACTAAGTCTGCTGCTTTTGCTTGCTTATGCTGACTTTTAGGACTACCCCCAATTTTAGCATTATAAGACTCTGTACGGTATGCAGAGTTAATATGGATAGGAACACCGATATAATCCCTGATAACTTGTAACTGATTCGCTAATAGCCTTACATTGGATTCTAATTCAGCAGGTACTTTTGTCCCATCTTTGCATTTAAACTCTCTGATATGAAAGTCTTTAGTTAGTTGTCCTTCATTTGCCATCTTTAAACAATTTTTTTGCAGCTATACAAATTGATAATATCGTTAATATAATACCCAATATCGCACCGATTGAACCAAGTAATCTGACTGTGCTTTCCTGAGATAAAATGCCAATGATGCTGAATCCTACCGATGAACCAGCGGATAATAGTCCTGTTACTACCGGATGTTTTTCCAAAGTTTCAATCATTTCTTTTTCTTAAATATGTCTTTAATTACTTGCGGATTCTTAATCGCTAATTTAATCAATTCAAAGAGTTCATACCAAGCCCAGCCTTTCTTTTTACCGATGTGATCGCCTAAGTCTTTTTTCATATTATGGTGCTTTAGTTGCTGTAAATGATGCCATTTCTAAAGTTAAATCACTATTACTTGTGGCTGTATTTGCTATTGTCTGAACTGTTAATCCCGAGCTAAAACCAGATACTGTACCATTATAAAAAATGGCATTCGTTCCAAGATTTGTTGATCTTGCTATGAATTTATAAGTGGTTGAACTTGTTCTTATGATAGTACCGTCAAGGATCCATCCTATATTTTGTCCATTACTGCTTAATGTATTGGTTACGTTTGTGCCCGCTATTTCAATTCTAAAACCTTTTGTATTTGTATTATTTGCAAGTGTGCCACCGACCTTAAAATCTATCCTATCTCCGTCAGAAGATAAAGATGATAATGGTATGGTGTAATTATTTAAAATAACTTCACCTATTATTGAACTCGGAACACTTGAATATGAAACCGATAATTGTTTTTGCGCTGCCAAAATAGTTCCACCCAAAGCATCCACATAAGCCGTAGTAGCTATTTTAGTACTATTATCTCCTGCGGTTTGTGTTGGAGCAGTTGGATTACCTGTTAGGGCTGGACTTGCTAAAGGGGCTTTTGCATCTAAAGCAGATTGTAATCCACTTGTTTTGGCAATAGATAAAGCTGCATCCGCAATGGCAGTTGCATTCCCTGTCGATGTAACTACTCCTGTTAAATTAGCGTTGGTTGTTACTGTCGCTGCATTGCCTGTAATACTGCCTGTAATTGGATTTGTTACTGTAAGATTTGCAAGTGTTCCTACTGATGTTAAACTTGATGCAGTTACCCCGGCAGCCAATGTTGTGCCTGTCAATGTCCCGGCAGGCGCAATAACTGCATTACCAGATGCAGCAGTAATCAATCCTTTTCCGTTGACTGTGAATGTTGGAATAGATGTTGATGAACCAAAAGAACCGACATTTGCGTTCACAGTTGCCAAAGTTGTTGCATTGGTGTTATTAGCAGACCCATTAAAAGAACTTCCTGCTGATGTCACGTCACCTGTTAAAGTTCCGATAGTCCGGGCAGTATCTAACTTAGTTGCCGTTCCTGCGTTGCCTGTAATTGTTGTTTGGTCGCCTGTGTTTGTGCCAGATGAACTTCCTGAAAAGTTTGATGCTGAAATTGCACCTGAATACGTTGCAGAAGGCG
>JBAZHY010000001.1:0-294 GCA_041652175.1 Pedobacter sp. | reverse complement strand
TAAACCCATGAGTGGAAGTTATTAATGTGCCATTGAAACCCAGTTCTGCATACCCAGAATTAGCAGCATTATATAGACGGAATCCCGAATTTGTCCTAACGTCTAACCCCTCAGACTGCGACCTGCCAGACATTGAGAAAGTAGTACCGGATATTGAATTTGCCGATGTTATATTAGTCCCATCATACCCAAGCGTTCCATAACCTGTATTACCTGCGTTCCATAGCCTTAAACCTCCGTTTGTTTTAACATCTACCCCTGCGGTTGTAGTTAATGAACCAGCAATTGCAATAT